>JBKBWH010000030.1:0-13343 GCA_046289115.1 Candidatus Kryptonium sp. | reverse complement strand
CCAGTAACAAGATTTGCATAAGATTTAAAAATTGAAGGCTCATTAATATCTGAAAGAAAAAGGGAAATTGATTCTTTAACTTTTTCCACAGAAGATTGCTCAAATCTCAAAACTGCCCCAGCAACTAAATTTAAAAGCACAAAAGAAGCGAAAACAAAAATTGCAAATGTAAATTTTGCGTTTTCCCTTATCCCAAGTATGTTAAGACCAGCTATAAACCAAACGACAAGAATTTTCAATAAAAACTTTAAATGGGGTGGAATTGATATAAATGCAAGACCGTTTTCAACGGCGCTTACAGTTGAGATCGAAGCCGTTAAGATATACACTACAAGTATTGAGGCAACCGCTATGAAAGAGATTGTCGGACCAAGGACAAGATACGAAAATGAGTAAACACCACCACCTTTTATGCCGTGAACTTCAAGGATCTCAGCTATTTCAACCATCCGAGTTGAAAGAAAGCGAATGAAAATGGAAGTAAGAGCAATGTAAACAATCGCCTTTATCCCAATAAATCTATACGCCTCAAAAGGAGCATAGTAAATAGATGTAAGCTCATCCATCAAAGTTATAATAGCAACCGCAAACCATGTTATCCACCAGCGCCCAGAGTCAAAATAACTTAACAGATTCTTCTTTTTGACAAGGTTAACAAAAACAAAAAAAATCAAAAGATTTATAACAATGAAAACAAGGGTTCTCATACAGAGGGCAAGAGGTTAGTTTTAGACTATAAGCATTGCATCCCCGTAGCTTAAAAATCTATATCCACTTTTAATAGCATGCTTATACGCTTGCATCAAGAGATCAAGCCCCGTAAATGCAGCTGTAAGGATAAGCGGTGTTGACTCAGGCATATGAAAGTTGGTTATAAGTTTATTAACGATCTTAAAATCATAGGGCGGATAAATAAATTTGTCAGTCCACCCTTTATAAGGTTTAACATGACCATCAGCAGTCACACTCGACTCAAGAGCTCTAACGACACTTGTTCCAACTGCAACTACGCTTTTTCTTTTATCAATTGTTTCGTTTATCATACGAGCGCTCTCAGGTGAAATTTCAAAGTATTCCGAATCCATTCTATGTTTGCTCAAATCCTCAACCTCAATTTTTCTAAAGGTCCCGATCCCAATATGAAGAACAATTGGAACAATTTTAACTCCTTTCCTCTCAATCCTCTTGAGCAATCTCGTTGTAAAATGTAAGCCTGCGGTTGGGGCTGCAACTGAGCCAATGACCTCCGCATATACAGTTTGATACCACTCTTTATCACTTTCCTCCGGCTGCCTTTTTATATAAGGTGGAAGCGGAACTAAGCCATACTTATTTACAAACTCGAAGAAATCACCTTCATAATGAAACTTCAATGTTCTCCCACGTGAAGTCGTATTATCAATAACCTCACAATATACTTCGTTATTATCGCCAAAATAAATTTTGTTCCCAATTCTAACTTTTCGAGCCGGTTCAACAAGAACGTCCCATAAATGTTCTTCAGGATTTAATTCTCGGAGCAAAAGTATTTCAATTTTTGCACCTGTTTTTTCCTTTCGCCCGATTAACCTTGCCGGAAAAACCTTAGTTTTGTTCACAACGAGGGAATCGCCTTCCTCAAGATAATCAATTACATCAGTGAAGACCTTATCTTCAAATGTTTTTGTCTTCCTGTCAACAACGAGCAATCTCGCACTATCTCTTGGCTCAACAGGATATTTCGCAATCAAATGCTTCGGAAGCTGATAATTAAATTCCGAAAGTTTCATGATACTTCAAATCTTAATTTTTAAATTTAAAAGCGGGGGGGAACTCCCCCGCCCGATTTTTTACCTTGCTTTAACTTTCGCTTTTCCCTTCGCTCTTTGCTTAACTTTACTCACACCTTTTTTATTTGTCCTCTTTGCGGATACCTTTTTAATTCCATCATAAAGCAACGCAGCTCTTGCAGCAGCAAGTCGCGCTATAGGAACACGATATGGTGAACAGCTCACATAATCAAGCCCAATCTTATGACAAAACTCAATTGTTGCAGGATCACCACCGTGCTCTCCACAAATTCCAATCTTTAAGTTCGGTCTCACTGAGCGACCTTTCTCAACCCCAATTCTCATCAATTCCCCAACCCCTTTTACATCAATCGTCTGGAACGGATCCTTATCATAAATTCCAAAGTCAAGATATTTATAAATGAACTTTTCATAGTCATCCCTTGAAAGTCCCATTCCCATCTGCGTCAAATCATTTGTTCCAAACGAAAAGAATTCAGCAACGGTTGCAATCTCATCCGCGGTTATAGCTGCTCTTGGAACCTCGATCATCGTCCCGACTGAATACTCAACTTTAATCCCCTTTTCTTCCATAACTTTTTCAGCGACTTCACGAACAATTTTTTCTTGATTTTTAAGCTCATTTACATGACCGACAAGCGGTATCATTATCTCTGGTTTAACCTTTATTCCCTCTTTAGCCGCATCACATGCTGCTTCTATAATAGCCCTCGTTTGCATCGCTGTAATCTCAGGATAAACAATTCCAAGTCGGCAACCTCTAAAACCAAGCATCGGGTTGAATTCCTTAAGCTCAGCAATTCTTCTGCGAATTTTCTCTTCCGGTATCCCCGTCTTCTCGGAAAATTCTTTTATTTCTTCATCCGTATGAGGTAAAAATTCATGAAGTGGCGGATCAAGCGTCCTTATCGTCACAGGTCTATCGCCCATAACTTTAAAAATCCCATAAAAGTCAGCTCTCTGCAAAGGCAAAAGTTCATTTAAAGCTGCTTCTCTTTCTTCCTTTGTATCTGCAAGTATCATTTTTCTCATTGAGATAATTCTATCCCCTTCAAAGAACATATGCTCTGTTCTTGTTAATCCAATTCCTTCAGCGCCAAATGCAACCGCAATCTCTGCCTGTTTTGGAAGATCGGCGTTCGTTCTAATCCTTAATCTTCTTACTTCATCAGCCCATTTCATCAATTTTTCAAATTGTTTATAAACAGGTGCTTTCTCAGGGTCAAGCGTTTTTTCAACAAGAACTTGCAAAACTTCGCTCGGTTTTGTAGTTATCTTCCCAAGTATAACTTCCCCAGTTGAACCATCAATTGAGATGTAATCACCCTCTTTTATAATTTGACCATTAACCCTTATCTCTTTCTTGACATAATCAATATCAAGAGCACCACACCCAACGACGCAAACTTTTCCCATTTGCCTTGCGACAAGTGCTGCATGTGATGTCATACCGCCACGCGATGTTAATATACCTTCAGCAGCGTACATACCCTTTATATCATCGGGTGAGGTTTCTATTCTTGTTAAGATAACCTTTTCACCGCGCCTTGCCCATTCTTCAGCATCTTCAGAATGAAAAACAACTCTACCAGTTGCTGCACCCGGACCCGCTGGCAATCCCTTCGCAAGCAAACGTCCATCCTTAATTGCTGCTTCTTTTTCAACGGCATCAAAAATCGGTCTCAAAAGATGATTTAAAGCATCTGGCTCTATTCTCAATAAAGCTTCTTCTTTCGTTATTAAACCTTCCTCAACCATGTCAACCGCTATCCTTATCGCAGCAAATCCTGTTCTCTTTCCGGCGCGCGTTTGCAGCATGTAAAGTTTTCCACGCTCTATCGTAAACTCAATATCCTGCATATCCTTCAACCTGCTCTCAAGAATTCTCCTTACCTCAAGAAGTTGTTCGTAAACATGCGGCATAACCTCTTTCAACTTTGAAATTGGAAGCGGCGTTCTTATTCCCGCAACCACATCCTCACCTTGAGCATTCATCAAAAATTCACCATAAAACTCGTTTTCACCCGTAGCAGGATTTCTTGTAAATGCAACTCCTGTCCCAGAATCATCGCCCATATTTCCGAAAACCATCGTCTGAACATTTACAGCTGTTCCCATATCATCCGAGATGTTGTAAATTTTTCTATAAGCAATGGCTCTTGGATTCATCCATGATCTGAAAACAGCACCAATCGCTCCCCACAATTGTTCCCATGGATCTTCCGGAAATTCAATTCCTTTCTTTTTCTTTATCAAATCTTTAAACTCATAAACAAGCTCTTTCAAATCCTCTGCAGTAAGTTCAATATCATGCTGTACTCCCTTCTCTTCCTTTTTCTTCTCAATTAAAACTTCAAACGGATCTCTTTCTTCTTTAGTTTCGGGCTTCAAACCGAGAACGACATCTCCATACATTTGGACAAATCTTCTATACGCATCCCAAGCAAACCTTTCGTTCCGCGTTTGTTCAATCAAACCTTTAACAGTTTCATCGTTCAATCCAAGATTTAAAATTGTATCCATCATCCCAGGCATTGAAACTGGAGCCCCTGATCTAACAGAAACAAGAAGTGGATTTTTAGGATCACCAAATTTTCTTCCAACAAGTTTCTCAACCTTTGCAAGTGCTTTTTTAACCTGTTCTTCAAGACCCTTTGGATATGTTTGATTATGCTTATAGTAATAACTACAAACTTCCGTCGTAATCGTAAATCCAGGTGGCACAGGCAAACCAATATTTGTCATCTCGGCAAGATTTGCACCTTTACCACCAAGAAGTTTTTTCATTTCAGCTGTCCCCTCAGCTTTACCACCACCAAAAAAATAAACATATTTCTTTGCCATTGTTTTAATCCCTGCTTTTATTTTTGAATTATTGAATCTATAAAGGCATAAAGCAAATTTTTTGAGAAAACGCTTCGAAAATCTTTTATTCTTTCAGGATGCCATTGCACAAGCAAAACAAATCTATCATCACCAACCCACTCAAGCCCTTCAATCACGCCATCGCTACATTTCGCATTTACGCGCAAATTCTCACCAATTCTGTTCGCAGACTGATGATGACTACTATTTACAACTCCGCTCCCTTCACCCACAATTTTAAACAACTTTGAATCCTTAAAAACAAAAACATCATGCAGCCTATCTTCCCCGGTGTTTTCATCTTTACGATGGTTCGTTCCGACGACCGTTTGGATATCAAAGATCAAGCTCCCGCGCAAATAAACATTCGTCAACTGTAATCCCCTACAAATTCCAAGTATTGGCAAATTCTTGGAAAAAGCAATATCAAGCAGTTTAAATTCAAACCAATCTCTATCGCGATTATACTTATCACCTTCTCTTTCTGGCTCACCATAAAACTCTGGATGAACATCATCCCCACCCGTAAGCAAAAGAGCATCGCATTTTTTCAATTCTTCGGAGTTAAGCTCTTTATACGACAAAATTACCGGCTCAACTTCAACGGGCGCCATTTTTAACCAGTTGATATAATTTTCAAGCTTGCTATCGCAATAAGAAACCCCTACTTTTATCATTTAAACCAACTCTAAAAGCTTTTGTTTTAAACCTTCTTCCCCATTCAAAAACTTAACACGAATCTTCGCATAAAAAAAAGGAAATTCCTCCAACTTCTTCATATTAAACAACCTCGCATAATCCTTTTCAGTTGTAATGATAAACTCCGCCGTCGTCGCTTGCAAGGCGTTGATCAACTCTTCAATATCTCGCCAATCATACCCGTAATGATCGGGAAACTCAAAATCTTTTTCAATTATAAAGTTATTGTCTTTCAATAGTTTTATAAACTTTGTGTGTTTTCCAATGCCTGAAAAAGCTATTACTTTCTTGCCTTCAAACTCTTCTTTGCTTAAAATATAATCAAAAAATTTCCGTATTTCAAGAAGTTCATAGTCAAAATTCGCCACTACTTTATTTTCATTGAGATAGCGCTTAAACTTATCCGGTTTTTTGATATCACCCCAAACACAAACCACATTCGCTCTTTTCAACGATGAAAGAGGTTCGCGCTTCAATCCAGCCGGAATTAAAAACTCCCTAAGCTCATCCCCCGAAACAATCACTATGTCAATATCCCTATGTAAATCCCTCCTTTGAAAACCATCATCAAGTAGAAAAACATCAACATCAAATTGTTCAAGAATTTTTAATCCAGCGATATATCTATCTTCACAAACTGCAACGATCCAATTCAACTGTTCTTCAACTGATTTCAACGCCATCTGAAATGGCTCATCACCACATTCATCTGGGTTCACAAAAATTTTCTCTCCATCCGTTACAAGAATGTATCCTTTCGTTCTCCTTTTGTATCCACGACTTAAAATTGCAACTCTTTTTCCAAGTGAAGAAAAATATTGCCCAATCCACTCAACTATGGGAGTCTTACCAGTTCCCCCAGCAATGATATTTCCAACTGAAACAACTGGTCGCGGAAGTTTTTTAACTTTAAAAATTCCCCATTCATAGAATAAATTTCTAACTACAACCGCAAACGCATAAAAAAGTGAAAAAGGGAAAAATAAATATCTTAAATTTCGCCATACTTTGAAAAAGGTTCTGAGCATAAACACTAAACTCAATGCAATTTTGAGATAATTCTTTCAGCAACGATCTCGGATGCCGTCCTACCGTCAGTTTCAAGAACAAGTAGTTGTTTGATCTTTAAAAGTTCATTTTTAACACTTTGATACAAATTTTCATCCGAGAGGTATTTCTCAACCTCATTTAAAATTTTTTCCTTTGTAAAATCATTTTGAATTAATTCTGGGACAACTTTTCTATCAAGCACTATGTTTGGAAGGGAGATGCTTTCAATTACATCCGTTTTGATAAGAGTTTTTCCAATGATATAGTTTAAAAACGAAGTTTTATAACACACAACCATCGGTATGCCAAGTATCCCCGCTTCGAGCGATGTCGTTCCGCTTTTAACAATAGCAATGTGAGAAAATTTTAAAAGCGAATGAGAGTCCTCAACAAATTTAAACTTATCGAACCTTTCTCCAGCAACCCTTTTTATTTCCGATTCATCAACTAATCTTGCTTTGCTGAAAATAACTTCAACACCAAAATCTTTTATCGCCTCAGCAGCATCCATCATTGTTTTAAGCATCATTCTCACCTCATGGGCTCTGCTCCCCGGAAAAAACGAGACAATTTTTTCTTTCTCAATTTTGTATTTTCCAAAAAAATCCTTGGCATTCAAAAATTCTACCTCTCTCAAATCCTCAAGAAGTGGATGCCCAACAAACTCAGCTTTAACCTCATATCTTCTAAAAAATTCTTCCTCAAACTTAAATATAACAAAAAGCTCATCGACATAATTTTTCAAAATTCTAATCCTTCCCCTCCCCCATGCCCAAACCTGAGGAGCGATATAATAAAAAACTCTGAATCCATTTTCCTTAGCGAACTTAGCAAATCTTAGATTAAAGCCCGGATAATCAACGAGCAAAACCGCATCAGGTTTACGGCTTAACAAAGCATCTTTACATAAATTCTCAAAATGTATAATTTTTTTAAAATTTTTGACCACATCGACAAAACCAATGAACGATATCCCAGAGATATCGTAAATTATCTCAACTCCACATCTTCGCATCTTTTCCCCACCGACACCAAAAATTTCAAAGTCGGGACTGATTTTCTTAATTGCACATGCAACCTTCCCAGCATGCGAATCTCCAGAAGCTTCTCCCGCAACCACCATTAATTTTTTCGGCATGTTTCTTACAGGATTGAAGGATTGTTTTTAAAAATAAAAATAAGAATGTTTAAAACGGTGATACTAAAAAATGCCTGTAAAGTTCTTCGCTCCGACTTTAGCGCCTCCCTCAGATCAAACTTTAAATTCCCAGCAAACTCATATTTTTTTAATCTCGGTATAAACCTCGGAACACTATTGAAATATCTCTTGTATTCATCTGCAAATGTTCTGCTTAAATACTCCTCCTCAAGCGTCACAATTAAATAGTACTGAACAAAAAAATAGACTAAACCGACGATCTGAAAAAACGGGAAAAGAGCCATAGACATAACGCCAAAGCCAAGATAAATGAGCATATTCCCAATATAAAGCGGATTACGAACATAAGCATAAGGTCCATTCGTGACAAGTTTACTACCGCCGACCGGACCCGTTGTCCTCGTCTCGGAGCCAGCATATCCAACCCCCCAAATCCTTATCAATTCCCCCACCAAAGCGATGACGAAACCAACCGCTAAACTTAACAAAGTCGGATTTGCAAAAATGACCATGACGATCAAAAATGGAATTGGCGTATAACTTCTGTAGGAAAAAATTTTCTGCCTGAAATCAGAGATCACCTTAGATTAACCTTTTTATTTAAAAATTATTCCCTTGTGAAAACTTCTCTTCGCTTTAACTCCGCTTGCCATCTCTTGCGCAACTTCTTTCGACCGCTCAAAAATCTCTCAAACTGCTCCATCACATCCTTAAATGTCTCAAATTCATAAACAGGGATATTTTTAGCCCTGCAATATTTTAACAACTCTTTTTTTCCAAAAACAACATCGGCATACTCCACGGGACATCTATCTGAATATCCATCGCCAATATAAACAATTATATCCTCATCCCCTGAAAGTGTCAGCATATGGTTCCGCTTGCAATTACCACAAACACGACAAACTGAATCAGGGTAAGGAAAAGCAAGATTTACTTTTCCATCCTCAATCCACAACTTGTTCGAGAAAAATTTAACATCGGATAAATTATATTTTTCAAGGATTCGCCTTATGTAAAAATCAAACCCATCGCTTAGAATAAAAATTTCAATACCCTTTTCCTTTGCCCATTTAACAAACTTAATAAAATAAGGGTCAATCTCCTGCGAAAGTATTAATTTTTCAGCCACTTCTTTATCAATCTTAACTCTTTCCACAGCTCTTTCCCACATCTCAATGGAAGAAATTTCATAATCGCGCCATTTCTCAACAAGTGCCAAGTAATACTCCTTATCTCCGAATGTCTCAAAAAACAAATCACCAACATCATTTTTCGTTATAGTTCCATCAAAATCACAAAAAACCTTTATGCTCATATTCAACTCTGCTCAACTCCTTGTTTAAATCTAACTGACACTATTTTAGAAACTCCCTCTTCTTCCATCGTTACACCGTAATAGGTATCCGCTGCCTCCATTGTCTTTTTATTATGCGTAACTATGATAAACTGTGTGTCTTTTGAAAAGGTTTTTAAAAGATTTATAAATCTATCAATGTTGGCGTCATCAAGCGGTGCATCAACTTCATCAAGGACACAAAATGGACTTGGTTTAACAAGGTAAATAGCAAACAAAAGCGCTATGGCAGTTAATGTCTTTTCGCCAGCGGATAAAAGATCAATTGATTGCAACCTCTTGCCTTTTGGCTTCGCCATTATCTCTATCTTTGATTCAAGCGGATCAATTTTCCCATTTTCATCAGAAAGGAGCTTCAAATCTGCTTCGCTCTCAGCCCCAAAAAGCGTCTCAAAAGTCTTTTTGAAATTTTCTCTTATCTTCTCAAATGTTTCAAGAAACTTTCTCTCCGCGGTTGTGTTTATTTCTTCAATTGTTTCTTTAAGCGTTTTCTCAGATTCAAGCAAATCTTCCTTCTGCGATAGCAAGAATTCAAGCCTCTTCTTTTCCTCTTGATAATCATTAAAAGCAAGTAAATTCACAGGTCCAAGAAGTTTCAACTTCGCTTTCAAATTTTCAACCTCCTCCCTCAAAACCGCAATGTTGTAATTCTCAAATTCCTTATATTCAAGTTCAATCTGGTATTCCTCCTTTGCCCTTTCTTTTAAATTCTGCATCCTCAATTTTATTTCATTTATCTTCATCTCAAGGTCATGCGTTACGCTAATATACTCTTCATACTTTATCCTCTCCTCTCTAATTTTTCTTTCCAAACTTTGAATTTCAGCTACTTTTTCACTATGCTGAGCCTGAACCTCTTTTAACCTTTCTCGAAGCATGGAAATCTCTTCCTCAAGCATTTTATGTTTATCATTCAATTCAACAAGATTGAACTCTATATTTTCAATCTGGAGCTTTCCCTCTTCAATATTAACATCATATTCACTTATTTTTGAAGAAACCCTTGCGATTTCATCCTCCAAGCGTTTTATCTCCGCCTCAAGATTTTTTTCTTCATTTTCAACTGAAACAAGATTGATATTTATCTCGGTCAAATTTTTCGCCCTCATATTCCACTCCCTTTCAAGAGCCTCAAATTCAGAAGTTGCAATGGAGAGATCATATTCAATTTTCTCCTTTTCCTTTTCAAGGACCACAACTTCATCCTCAAGAGATACTAAAACCTTTGAGAGTGTGTTCATCTCCCTTTCAATCTCTACCTTTTCCCTATCGATATTAACGATACTTTCTGTCGCCTTTGCTTTTTTATATTCCAACTGATTTATTATCTTTTCAACTTCGGTGATGGAAGCTTGTATATTTTTCACAACATCTGTCAGTTCTTTCAAATTTATAGCATCAATTTCTCGATTTTTTTTGTCAATTTCGTTTTGAATGCGATTCAACTCATCTTTAAGTCTTTCTGCCTCTTTTTCAAGGCTTTCAATTTGTTTCTTCTTTCCAATTATACTTTGAGATGAACCATTTGTGCTTCCACCTTTAATTAAACCCTCATCAGTGAAAATTTCGCCCTCAAGCGTCACACACTTAACATTTCCGTAATTTTTCAAAGCCTCAAGCGCTGAACCTCTATCCCTCACAATTAAAAATTCATCAAGCAAAAGATCTATCACCTTCTTAAACTTCCTTTCACATAAAACTATCTCATTTGCCCAACCGATCACCCCATCGCCTCGAACTGGCAAATTTGAAGCATAATTTTCCCGAATTTTATCAAGACAGATAAATGTAACCTTGCTTTTATTTTGAGATTTTAAAACATCAATGGCTTTTTCAGCTTCCTCAACCGTATCAACGATCAAATAACCAGCTGATTCCCCAAGCGCTGATTCAATCGCAAGCGAAAATTCAGGTTCAACCTCAATCACATCTGAAACACTTTTAAAGTTTGAGTTATAATTTTGCACAAGAAATTGAGCACCCTCCGGCAAATCAACATGCTTTTCAACCAATTCCTTTAAAAAATCAATCTTTGAAATTTTCTTTTCATACTCATTTTGAATTTCAAACGACCTCCTCTGCAACTCTTCAATTTCAGCTTCCAAGCTCTTCCTTAAAACTTCCATTTCATTGAATACCCTTTCGGAGTTCGCAAGCTCATTCAAAAGCGTTGCTCTTTTTTCAAAGCAAGCATTTAACTCAATTTCAGCTTCACTTATTTCTTTCTCATATGCCTTTCTCTCATCACTTAATAAATCTACCTTCCCTCTGAGGTTTTCCACCCTCACCTTGATTTTCTCAATTTCACTCCTTTTTCGCGAAATCTCGTTCATTTTATTAATCAAAGCCTCGTTCAAATTCCTCACAAGAACCCTTTTCTCATCAAGATTTCTCGATATCCCATCAAGCTCTTTCTTCTTCTCACTGAATTCACTTTCTATTTTCCCCTTTTCAATTAAATTGGCATCGTACAATAACTTCTTTTCGTTAATTTTTTGATTCAATTCATAAAGCAGGCGCTGCGAATCAATTTTCTCCTGTGACATTTTACCAATCCCTTCCACTAACATTTTCTTTCTCTCCTTCAAAAGAACAATTTCCTGCTCAATTAAGTTTAATTCCCTATTGCCCGTTTCAATTTTTAAATGTATTTCCTCAACCTGTGACTCGATTGTTTTAAGTTCATTCCTTAACACATCAAGAAGCTGTTCTCCCCTGGAAAGCTCATCACCAACGCTTATTTTTTTACTTCGCTCCCTATTCAATGTTTCTTCAAGGTAAATCAAAGTTCTGTGAAATTCGGAAAATTCCTTTTCCATAAGTTCAATTTCTTTACCCCTCAACTCTTCAAAAATTTGATTATACTTCTCTGCTTTTTTTGCTTGCCTTTCAAGAGAAGCAACATTTTTCTGAACCTCCCGAATTATGTCATTTATCCTCGAAAGGTCATTTTTGACATCCTCAATCTTTCTGAGGGTCACCTTCTTCCTTTGCTTATACTTAGTTATGCCAGCTGCCTCTTCAAAAAGTTTTCTTCTCTCCTCCGCTTTCTCACTTAAAAGTGATTCTATCATTTTTAACTCAATCACCGAATAAGCATTCGCCCCCATTCCCGTATCCGCAAACAGATCAATTATATCCTTCAACCTGCACGGAACTTTATTAAGAAGATACTCGCTCTCACCAGATCTGAAAATTCGCCTTGTTATTGTAAGCTCAGCATACTCCATTGGAAGTATCCCTTTCGTGTTCTCTATTGTGATAGAAACTTCCGCCATCCCAAGCGGCTTTCTGTTCCTTGTCCCATTAAAAATAACATCCTCCATCTTGTCGCTCCTTAAAATGCTTGCCCTTTGTTCCCCGAGAACCCATCTTATTGCATCGACTATATTTGTTTTACCGCATCCATTTGGACCAACTATAACTGTTATCCCGCCGTTGAATTTTAACTCAACCTTATGAGCAAATGATTTAAATCCAAATATTTCAAGCCTTGAAAGATACATTTACCCAGGTCGCCCTTTTATTTTACACTGTTCAAAATATTTAATAAAAACTTCAAATATGCAAAGGTTGAAAACTTATAATCGTAAAAAATTAAAAGTGCGGTTAGCAAAATTAAAATTAAAACAAGCGAAAAAATTGAAATGCGCCATTGACTTACCTCGTAAATTATTGAAATTCCCTTCATCAACCTACTTAACGAAATTAAAATAATAAACAAACCAAACCCCACTATCATAAATCCCGCCTCTAAGCTCCCTATCACCCGATATAAAACCATATCGATCGGAATTAAAAATATAACTGGAAGAAACGACCAAACAACAATAGAATAAGAGTGGCTTAAAAATACTCTAACGGTGACAAATACGGAAAAAAATTGAACTACAAAAGTCAAGAGCAAAATCAAAACGAACGAGAACAAAGAACAGTAAATCACCGATGTAAGAGGGTCCCATACCATTGAAATTAGCTTCACCTTCAACCAATCGAGAAAAATTAAATGCGTCAAAATGTAATCAAAAAATTCATTTTGTTTTAACCTATTGAGAACACCAGAGATGAAAACACCAAGCGTCGTTGAAATTATCAACGCAAGCATGCTTGTTTGACTAAACGAAATCTGACCCTGATCCCTTACATCAGCAAAGAAATTATATGGTCTAAATATCGCCCTGTTAAAATTTTCTCTAAACCAGCGATATGAATAATAAGTGTAAGAAAGAAAAAGTAAAAGGATTACACCAACCACAGGGTAAACGACAGGTATATCTTCAGAATAATCACCAATTGCAAGGGTTGGAATTTTTCCATCAGTGTAAAGTGCTTTCAAAACATCATAAGATGGTCTCCTCTCTCTATTATACGAGACAACCCCCATAGTATAAAGATAAAGGTCTGAATTAGGAATTGTCATAAC
>JBKBWH010000309.1:0-1984 GCA_046289115.1 Candidatus Kryptonium sp. | reverse complement strand
GAAATACCGTCGAGATTCTCGTTTTCAGGGGTTTTTGAGTATGATGATAGTGAATTGAAGTGGGATTATATAAAAATTTGTGCGGATTACTTGCGATGTTCGAAAGATAAACTTTTTGCAAAGTTTACATGGGGAAGGATAAAAAAAATGATCAAGCAGGATAAGGAAATAAAAATCAAAAGCGATGCAGTTGATTCACTGCTTTTGTTTGCAAGGGTCATTGGGGATGAGGAATGGATTAATAGATTAAGCGAGTTGAAAAAAGATTTGGCAAATGGTGGAAGTTTGCGAGCAGGTGATCCCGGGGTGGATGTTTTTAATGTTAACTCTGGCGCATCTATTGGTGGATTTATCGGCGAAATTTTGTCAAAGTATTGTGTTTTTGATGTAGATTCATTTGATAAGAGAATTTATCTTTCGTTATTTGTGAAAGATGGGTGGGATTTTTTTGAAATTAGAAATTTGAGGATTCAAAATATGAGAATAAATGTTTTCATGAAAACGATGGATAACTGTGTTGACCTTTCATTTGAAAAGAAAAATATACCGGAGGTAAAGGTTATCTTTGAACCGAGATTTGAGAAGAAAATCACGATCGAAAAAGTTTGGCTGGACGATAAACCGACGCAAGATTTTGAGTTTGATGGCGAGAAAGTGAAGTTAGAATTTTCATTTAGATTTAAGAAGGAAATAAAGATTTTTTTCGATTGAATCCTTTGTGAAAAATCTTGATGGAAGCAAGAAAGGATTTTTATGAAGCAAGAACCCGAAATTTTGCCCTAACCTATTTGCAATTATATCTCGTTCATCTCGGACGAGGCTTAAGCCAAGCTTTTCACCTTCTTCAACTAAAATTCCAATTTTATCAGCTGTTTTCTTTCCAGCGTTTTTATATGCGATATATGCGGAGAAAAAGAAATGTTGAAGCTTATCTCTATCGTCAATTGTGTCCGAAAGGATTTTTGAGGGCAAGTTTGAAACTCTTTTTTTGAATTTTTCTCTGTTTTCAGATGTTAGAAGCAGCGGAATTTTTAAGCCAACGATGGGGAGTTTGAATTTTATTTCTCTATGATCAAGTGTTGCAAATCCGCAGATGAGAAGCGTTTCCTCAATGTCGTAATTGCATAGCACCAATGCTTTTTTATAAATCAAATCAATTGCAAGGACATCTCCAAGTTTTTCTTTAAGTGTTTTGAAATCTTCACTTCTTATGAAATCGCGCAATTTATGGACGCGTGAGATTTTATTGTCAATTAAAGATTGGGCACTTGAATACGAGAGAGAAAGCAAGAGGATGAAAACCTTAAGTTTGAATAACACCGACATTGAATTTGGGTATGTATGGGTTATTGTTTGCAATCTCAATTCCACGGGAGATTATTTTTCTTGTCTCAACTGGGTCAATTATTCCATCTACCCAGAGTCGTGCTGCAGCGAAGAGTGGTTCCATTTCCCTTTCGTATCTTTCTTGAATTTCTTTCAAGAGTTTTTCTTGCTCTTCTTTTGTTATAGTTTTTCCCTCTTTTTCCATTTGTGAAAGTTTTATGCTTAACAATGTTTCACTTGCTTGTTTTCCGCCCATTACTGCAATTTGTGCTGTTGGCCATGCGAAGATAAATCTCGGGTCATAAGCTTTTCCGCACATTGCGTAGTTTCCAGCACCGAAGCTATTTCCGATGATAAATGTAAATTTAGGGACAGTGCTGTTTGCGACTGCGTTCACCATTTTAGCTCCATCTTTTATGATTCCGCCCCATTCAGCTCTTTTACCAACCATAAAACCTGTGACATCCTGAAAGAAGACGAGAGGAATTCTTTTTTGATTACAGTTCATTATAAATCTTGCAGCTTTATCAGCGCTATCGGAGTAGATGACTCCGCCGACTTGCATCTCGCCGAGTTTCGTTTTAACAATTGATCTTTGGTTTGCAACAATCCCGACAGCCCATCCATCAATTCTTGCATAAGCGCAAATCAATGTTTT
>JBKBWH010000308.1:0-1993 GCA_046289115.1 Candidatus Kryptonium sp. | reverse complement strand
TCTTTAATCCTCAATAAGGTGACAAAGCCATATCCGAGATATTTCATAAAAACTGAATTTTTCTTTGAGGGTAAACTTACAAGGACTTTAAATTTAAAGGTTGGAGTTAGGGTGAGAATTTCGGATAAATTCACCGGTTATAAATTTATCAATTCAACCCTTATGTTCGTCCAAGACAAATATGAGATGAAAAAGTTTACGACGCTTGACATCTTCATAAGCGGGAGAGTAAAAAGTGCAGTTATATTTTTAACATTTGCTAATGTTACAAATTTGAAGTATATGACCACCGCTTTCTATCCGATGCAGGATAGGAGTTTAAGATTTGGCGTTATATGGACATTTTTTGATTAACGCCATATATTTCTCGTCCATTCATCCCAAAGTGGAGTTATCAAACGGTAATCTCCAAAACCTGTCTCATCAAGAAAGATAAATCTTCTGTTGATTTCGTAATAGTACCATATTTCATATGGTTTAGCATTAATGTCAAACGGATGTCTGTCAACACTGCTTGGTGGTCCAAAAATTATATAGACCATTCCCATATCCGTTTTCCATCCCTCAAGGTAATGCCCGAAATGTTCATTTGCGTACTTAACCCTGCTGTAATATTCCTCCATAAGTTCATTCTTGACTGTATTCGGTGTCGGGTCCTTCTTACGCCAAAACTCAAGAAATCTTCTTTCTTTCTCTGCGTCATCTTGCGCCGATTTGATATAGTCCAACTCCTCAGGTTTGGCAATATAAACAAGTTGTTCAATTGCCTTATCAAGATCAGTTATCAACTCTGGAATTTCATGCCATCTGACTACAAATCCCCTTTGGTTAACCGAATAATAGTCGCGATTTGATGACATCCTGGCTTCAACGGAAATTATATAATCACCAAACCCGATCTTTGGATCGGAAATTTTAAATATAATTGAATTTTTCCCAGGTTTGATGAATTCCTTTACCGTTCCAGTAAAAGAGACTTCTTGTTCTCTCTTGCGCTTTTTTATTTTGTCAATCTTGTAAATTATGTTAACTGAGTCTGTGATATTCGTGTTGTTGTAAACCTCAAAGAAAAGATAAAAGCTCTTATCGCCAGAGGTGGATATTGTGTTTAACACATTGGGGACTATGATTTTGACTCCATCTTCAACCCTTACAGAGGAGACCATCATCAAGTCACTTATCGTTATTGGTCTTTGAGCAAAATTTCTTACGCTTATTGTGCCCTCCTTCTTGAGCCCACGCTTTGTATCTATGTCGATCACTTGAACGCTAATTTTATATTCACCGAATGGAAGATTCAAAAATGCCTGCGATATATCCCAGAAAGCCCTTGATATTGTTTGATCAAAATTATCCGCTATTACTTTCTGCGTCCATACTTTCTCAACCACATGTTTGCCTTTAGGCGTTGTGATTCGAACATTAACTTCATAACTGGCAACATAGCGATCACCTTCCTTCATAAATTGAAGATATTCATATGGAACCTGAACATAGATATCAACTCTGCTTTCACTTTGGGTCATATCCCCAGCGAAATTGAGTGCGTTAAAGTAGAATTGGGGCATCGCATAACTTCTGGGTGAACTTGTCTCAACTTGTGAATAAACAACTGAGCCTGCAAGAATTAGCAAAATTAAAATTAGTTTCTTCATTTTTTCTCCACCCGATTTGAAATCGGCTTTAAATTTTTTTATTCCAAAAACTTTTAACAAAAATCTTCTTCTATTCGTTTCTAAAAATTTACTCAAACAAAGATAGTTTCATGATTTAGCAACGCGTCCAATTAAATCATACTCAAAAAAATCGTAAATTTCAACTTGGTAAAATTCTCCAACTTTTAAACTTCTTCCCTCAACTAAAACTTCAAGATCAATTTCTGGGGCGTCCCATTGGGTTCGACCTATGTAATAATTTTTCTCTTTTCTATCTATCAAGACCTTGAGCTTTTTTCCGATCATTTTTTCATTTTTCTCAGTGATGATGTCATGTT
>JBKBWH010000307.1:0-1994 GCA_046289115.1 Candidatus Kryptonium sp. | reverse complement strand
CCGGAATTTGCGAAAAGAGATTAATACAAGAGACAAGGATTAGAATAAAAAACTTCTTCATAATAAAAGTTAGATTTTGTTTTCATTGCGGTTCATCCCAGCACCGAGCCTAACTATCTTTGCTTCGCAGTTTTTGATACCTTTTGTAGCGTTTCTCGTGTCGATTATGACCTTTGAGTTTCTAACTATAGACTCAAAATCGTAAACGCTATGATCCGTCGTGATCACAACAATATCAATGTTTTGTAACTTTTCTTCACTTAACTCAATTGATTTGAGCTCAATTGAATTTACCCAAATCTTGGGGACATAAGGGTCGTTGTAGAATATATTTCGTGCACCTTCTCTCATAAGGAGTTCCATAATCTTGATCGCAGGAGAAAGTCTCGTATCGTCTACATTTTTCTTAAAGGCAACCCCAAGAAAAAGTATATTTGCATCTTTCAATGTCTTGGGTAAATAACTTAACTCCCTCAAAATTAAATTTACGACATAAAATGGCATAGATTCGTTCGTTTCAGCTGCAAGTTCGATAAAATTAGTGTGGAAATCATACGCTTTTGCAAACCACGAAAGATAATACGGGTCAACCAGGATGCAATGTCCACCAATTCCTGGACCCGGATAAAAGGGCATAAACCCAAAGGGCTTTGTCGAGGCTGCCTCAATAACCTCCCAAATGTCAATATTACCAACCCTGTCACACAACTGAGCAAGCTCATTGACAAGAGCGATGTTAACACTTCTAAATATATTCTCAAGAAGTTTAGCCATTTCCGCAACCCGTGGCGATGAAACTAAATGCACATTCTTTGAGATTTGCTTTATAACCATCTCAGCCATACGGGTGCATTCGGGTGTAACACCACCAACAATTACAGGTGTATTTGAAAGGTTCCACTTCTTATTCCCGGGGTCAATTCTCTCAGGCGAAAAGGCGAGAAAAAAATCTTTCCCAACTTTTAACCCCGTCCTTTCAAGAATTGGAAGGACATAATTTTCAGTTGTCGTCGGAAAGGTTGTGCTTTTCAAAATTATAAGCTGTCCATGTCTTAATTTTTTAGCGATGTTTTCAACCGCATCCAAGATATATGAAATGTTAGGCTCTTTATTTTCATTAAAAGGCGTCGGGACACAGATGAAGATCACATCAAGCATATCAACAGGGGAATAATCGTTCACAGCCAAAAGTTTACCTGACTTAACAAGTTTTTCCACCTTATTTGAATCGACATCAAGAATGTAATTTTCTCCTTTATTCAACTTCTCAACTCTACTCTTATCAATATCAATACCAATCGTTGTGAAGCCCTTCGAAGCATACTCAACCGCAATTGGGAGTCCCACATATCCAAGCCCAACGACTCCAATTTTTGCCTTCTTTTTAAATATCTTTTCCCTCAATTTCATCGCTTGGCTTAACTCAAATTTAATTCTTTAATCTTTCTCCATACCAAACTTGATAATACTTTTGATACTCACCCGAAATTATCCTTTGCCACCAGTTTTCGTTTTGGATATACCAGTTTATAGTTTCTGTGATGGCTTCCTCAAAAGTGTAAATTGGCTCCCAACCAAGTTCTTTTTTAATTTTCGTCCAATCCATCGCATACCTTCTATCATGTCCGGGTCTATCTTTCACAAATTTTATCAGCGACTCCGGCTTCCCAAGTTTTTTCAAAATTAATTTTACAATGTCAATATTTTGCCACTCATTGCTTGCACCGATATTGTAAACCTCTCCTATTTTCCCCCTTTGAATTATAAAATCGATCGCACGACAATGATCAAGCACATAAATCCAATCCCGAACATTTTTCCCATCCCCATAAACAGGCAATGGCTTGTCATTCAAGGCATTTATTATCATCAAAGGTATGAGTTTCTCCGGAAATTGATACGGTCCAAAATTATTTGAACATCTCGTTATGATAACCGGGACATCAAATGTTTTAAAGTAGGCTCTGCACAGAAGGTCAGCGCTTGCTTTGCTT
>JBKBWH010000306.1:0-1996 GCA_046289115.1 Candidatus Kryptonium sp. | reverse complement strand
ATTCGGGCTTAGCCTTGGGGCTGACGCTTATCTTATTAAACCGATTGATATTCGGGTTCTAATTGACACAGTTGAAAAGATGATTCAAAAAAAGAGAACCGCGGATACGATAGAGATGGGTTCGATAGATGATGTACAATATTTAAAGGAATACAACACGATTTTGATTCGCAAGCTTGAGGATAAGATGTATGAGCTTGAGCGGGCAAATGAGATGTTAAGGCAAATGAACGAAGAGCTTCAGGTTTCACATGAGCAATATAAAAGTTTATTTGAAAACGCTGGGAAGCCAATTTTCATAGTTCAACCTGAAACATGGGTGATTATTGATGCAAACAATCAAGCTGAGGACCTTTTAAAATGCACGAGGGATGAGATTTTAAATTTAAGTTTTGAAAAGCACAAAAAATTTTTTCAGCCACTTTTTGAGGGTGAGAAAGTTGTTAATTTTGAGACAACAATTGTTGATTTTGAAGGGGCGGAAAAAATTGTGGAGATGACAGCTAAGTTGATCGGTTATGCTTATACAAACGCAATTCAAGTTATAGTTTCTGATCTTACTGAAAAGGTAAAAATTCAAGAGGAGCTAATTCAGGCTGAAAAGCTTGCATCGCTTGGCAGATTATCAGCAGCAATTGCGCATGAGATAAGAAATCCTCTATCGGCGATAAGTGTTAATTTACAGTTTCTTTTGAGAAAATTTCCAGAAGGAACTCAAGAGCGAAGATATCTTGAACTTACGCTTGAGGGTGTTCACAGGATTGAGAAGATAGTTGAAGCAACATTGAACTTCGCCAGACCGAGCAAGCCAATTGTAAAAGAGGAAAATATAAATGATGTGATAAACGCAACCCTCCCACTTGTTGAAATATCAACTCTGAAAAAGAAAATAGATGTGATAACAAAACTTGATCCAGAGCTTCCAAAGGTAAAAATTGACTTTAAACAAATTCAGCAGGTTATATTAAACATTTTAACTAATGCTGTTGATGCAATTGAAAGTTCAGGTCAGATAAAGATAAGCTCATATCTTGAAGAAGAGGATGGGGTTGACTATGTGGTTGTTTCAATAGCTGATTCTGGATGTGGAATTCCCAAAGATGATCTCAATAAAATTTTTGAGCCATTTTACACAAAGAAAAGTGATGGGACGGGGCTTGGGCTTGCCATAAGTAAGCAAATTATGAACAATCACGGAGGCAAAATTGAAGTTGAAAGTGAATTGGGGCGTGGGTCAACTTTTTATTTAAAATTTAAAGTGAAATAACAATATGGAGGTGATGCGATGAAATTTAAAGTTATGGTCATTGATGATGATAATCTTTTTAATCAATCCATAACACAGGTGTTGCAGGATTCTGGGTATGATGTCGTTTCATATTTATCGGGAGAGGAAGCTCTGAGAAATTTACGAAATGAATCTCCGGATGTGGTTTTGCTTGATATCTTCTTAAAGGGGGAAAATGGGCTTGATATTTTAAAGCGACTTAAACAAGAGGAACCCGCTCTCCCAGTAATTATGGTAACTGCTTATTCTGATGTAAATCTCGCGGTTCAAGCGATAAAGCTTGGAGCGGAGGACTTTATACTTAAACCGCTTGATTTTGAACATCTTGAGATCACAATGCGAAAAGCAATCAAAAATATCAAACTCCAGCGCGAGGTTCAACAATTAAAAGAGCAATTGGTTGAATATGCCGGCGAATATTGCATAATTGGTCAAAGCAAGGGGCTTCTTGAAGCGTTGAAACTTGCGGAAAAATATGCGCAAGGTGATGACACCACAGTTTTAATAACTGGGGAAACGGGAACTGGTAAGGAGTTGATCGCGCGATATATCCATGATAAAAGTTCAAGGAAGGATGGTCCGTTTATCGCTATAAATTGCGGGGCAATTCCAAAAGATTTGATCGAAAGCGAACTCTTTGGCCATGAAAAGGGCGCCTTTACGAACGCAATTGAAAAGAAATTGGGGCGTTTCGAAGTCGCTCACCAG
>JBKBWH010000305.1:0-2007 GCA_046289115.1 Candidatus Kryptonium sp. | reverse complement strand
GAAGCAATTTAAGGCTTGTAAGCACGGGAAAGGGTAAAACAACATGCGCCTATTTTTTACCCGGTGACACTGAGATAATTTACTCATCAACACATCACATAAGTGAAAAATGCCCTCCGAAACCTGATTATTCCAAAGGTTATGTATGGAAGCTCGATGATTACGATATATTCAAGGCAAAAGCTGATGGTTCAAATTTAAGGCAGCTAACAACCACACCTGGCTATGATGCTGAGGCAACTGTTTCACCAAAGGGTGATAAAATTGTCTTCACTTCAATGAAGGACGGCGATCTTGAAATTTACACAATGGATCTTGATGGCAAAAATGTCAAGCGACTCACTTTTGAAAAAGGGTATGAGGGTGGTGCATTTTTCTCTTGGGATGGTAAAAAAATTTGCTATCGTGCGTATCACCCGAAGGACTCAGCTGAAATCGCAGAGTATGACCAACTTTTGAAAGATAAGCAAATTAAACCCATGAAACTGCAAATATTTGTGATGGATGCAGATGGAAAAAATAAACGACAGATAACAAACAACAATGCGGCAAATTTCGCCCCCTTCTTTCATCCCGATGGAAAGCGAATAATCTTCTCATCAAATATGCATGACCCAAAAGGAAGAGATTTTGATCTTTACATGGTAAATATTGAAACAGGTGAAATTGAAAGAATAACTTACTTCCCCGATTTTGATGGTTTCCCGATGTTTAGTAAAGATGGGAAAAAACTTGTTTGGGCTTCAAACAGAAACAGCAAAAAACGAGGCGAAACAAATATATTTATCGCAGACTGGGTTGACTGAACAAAAACTGAAAGAAATAGAAGAAGTTTTTGAGGAAATTATCAGCGGAAGATTTAATATCTCAAGGGTTGAGCTTGTATACGACGGTATTGATTTAACCGAAATTTTCATTTATAAGCTTAAAAAATTAAATTTTATTCCCAAGGAAGTTAAAAATGTTGAAGTTGAGCCGGGATTTCGCGTCCCGGCTTTTTATTTAAGAAATCGCGAGGCGTTTTTCGGATGGGTTTTCTGGGAGATTTTTACAGAAACGAAAAAGCGTAAACTCTTTGGCTCAGTCTTGAAGAATCAACGCGGAGATTGGGAAATTCAAATAACCGAGAACGAAAACGACATTATCTATGTCAATGAATTAAACAAGATTGAAATTGACCTTTCTATAATGGCTTGGTAAATTACATCATACCTGCCTTTCTCAATGCTTCGGCTCCACTTGCGATCTCAAGCATTTCTTTCGTGATCATAGCTTGACGCGTCTTATTGAAAAGAAGTTGTAAATCTCGCAGCAGCTCATTCGCATTCTCTGTGGCATTGTCCATAGCTGTCATTCTTGCAGCTTGCTCAGCTGCATTTGACTCAAGTAGAACTCTCAAAATATGAGTCTCAAGATACTTCGGTATCAAATTCTTCAAGATGCTTTTAGGATCTGGCTCGTAAATATACTCAACAATAGGAACTTTCACACCTTTAGACGGTTTCGCAATTTCAAGTTTTGAAACTATGGGCAAAAATTGTTCCACCACTATTCTTTGCTGAACTATCGATTTAAACTCATTATAAATAATTTCAACTCTATCAAATTCTTCATTTAAAAAACCATCAACGATTCTTTTCATTATTTCTTTGACCCAGGAATATTCAATGGTCTTTTTAAAGAGCCCTGTGAAACTCCCAACTATTTCAAAATCCCTCCTGTGTCTGCTGAAATAATCAAACCCCTTCTTTCCAACGCAAATCAATTTAACCTTTCCACCTTGGAGCTCGTTTTTCCTTTCTTCAATCAAACCATTAAATTTAATATTTTATTTTTAACAAAAATAAAATTATGAAAAAAGTTAGAGATTTTATGAATCCTAAGGTAATTTATTTTTCTCCAGAAGACTCTATTTTTGATGTTGCAAAAGTATTTTCTGAGAAAGATATTTCAGGTGCACCTGTAGTAGAAAAAGGAAAAGTAGTTGGGATAATAAGCATTTCTGAC
>JBKBWH010000304.1:0-2010 GCA_046289115.1 Candidatus Kryptonium sp. | reverse complement strand
CCTTCAACATTTGACTCCTCGAGAAATCCTTGATAAATCTCAAATCCATCTACCAACTCAATCTCACCGGCACCCTCATCAGCTGTGAAGTAAGTTGATGAAACCTTCTTTAATTTTGTCAGATCATTAAACCATACAACTTTTATCTTGCCGATAAGTTTATCCCCTGCATAAATTTCACCATTTCTACCAACCCGTATTTCAAAATTTTTCAATCTTGAAATATCTGGCAATTTTATTTCACCATTTAATCCAAGCAAACTATGACCATTTGAGTTAACAATTCTGCCATCGCTTGTAAGAGTAAAGTTTCCATTTCTTGTATATCTTAAACCCTCCGGCGTTTGAACGACAAAGAAACCATTGCCGTTTATAGCAAGGTCAAGTGGATTGCCCGTTTGTTTTAAATTTCCCTGATCAAAGCTTGTGTATTCCGTAATGAAAAGCCCACTTAACTCATTGCCACCGTTTTTATTTATATCAAGAACAGCGCTATCTAAAATCCTGATAAATATGTTATCCCTTTTAAACCCAGTTGTGGTGATGTTTGCAAGATTGTTCGCTATAACATCAATTTTAAGTTTATTTGGCATCATCCCAACCGCAGATGTGTAAATTCCTTTTATCATACCCTATCTCAATTTATTTTCGCTTTTCCATAGGGAGTTTTGATTTGCATTTTTAAAAGCTAAAAGAAGCTGAACCTCACCACATCCAATCCCGTATTTCTTTGCAACTTTTCTAATATCAACCCCCTTCTCAATTTCGCTTAAAATTTTATCATAATTGCCATTCTTCTTAGCTTTCGATCTTAGATTTAAAAGCAATTCAACCTCTCCTTGCCCAACGCTGTATCTTTTCGCAAGTTTCAAAATCTCACTCTCACTAAAATCATCTACATCATTTTTTATCTCAACGCTCTCTTTCGCTTTGAATTCCTTTTTTTCCTGAACCTCAGGCATCGTTTCATCTCCAAAATTTTTCTCGCTCAAATAATCTGCAAATTTTTTATCGGCAAAAATCTCGCTTTCTTTAATCCATCCCGATTGACCTTCTACTTTTTTAAAAATCTTAAAGATAAACCATAATCCAGCGAACATAAAAACAATTGGCAAAACAGCAAGCAAAATTTGGGGATAAAAAGCATCCAATGAATTTAAAAGTTGTAATTTTTCCAAGGTTAACTCATTTTTTATTTTAGGTCTCTTTCTGGATTTAGTGGTAAAACTATAATAAAAGTAGAGCCCTTGCCAACTTCGCTTTCAACCTTAATTTCACCGTTATGTTTTTTAATGATCCATCTGCTTATCGAAAGACCAAGCCCTGTCCCACGACTTCCTTTAGTTGTGAAAAATGCCTCAAAAATTTTCTCTTTTATCTCCGGCGGTATCCCAACGCCTGTATCTGTAAATTTTATCACAACATTTCCACCCTCGGAAAGCGTCTCAATTATAAGCTTGCCCCCATTTTGCATTGCATCTTTTGCATTTATCATCAAATTCAAAAAGACTTGCTGTAAATAGATCTTATTCCCGTAAATTAACGGCAACGCTGGATCAAGTTTTAAAACGACTTCAATGTCATTATACTTAAATTGATAGTTGACAAGTGTCAATATCTCCTGAATGGCAAAATTAACATTAACTGGCTCAAGTTTGAAATCCTCCGGAACTTTTCTTGAAAAGTTTAGAAGTCTTCTTGTTATCTGAGCAATCTTTTCAACCTGTTCTCTGACTATTTCAATTCTTTTTGGCAAATCACGCCCAATTTGTATAAGTTGAATGTGTCCAAGCAAAATTTGAAGCGGATTATTTATCTCATGCGCAATTCCACCGGCAAGCTCACCAACGGCGGCAAGCTTTGCTGCTTGAATCATCTGAGCCTGCGTTATTTTCAACTCCTCGTTTGCTTTTAAAAGAGCATTATAATTTTTTGAATTTTCAACTGCAACAGCAGTCTGATTAGCAAGAATTGATAGCAAAAGCAAAGTTTGATTTGTGAAATCAATTT
>JBKBWH010000303.1:0-2014 GCA_046289115.1 Candidatus Kryptonium sp. | reverse complement strand
TTTTATGCTGTTCATTACTAAGCCATTGCTTTACCTTGAAGAATTATTACAAAACTAAGTAAATTGATTGGTACCTTATTAATACCAAGTAACACGATTTGCTCCTTATTATTTTGGTCATCATCTTTTAAGAGGGTACTGACTGAATTTAAGGCGGGATCAAAGTTTTTAGTTTTTAGAATGACATTTTTTTCTGTAGTTATGCATCTTGGGCATCCTGGACCAACAACTAAAATTTCCATTTTTCACCTCTTTAACTTTTGTTTTTAAAATATAAAATTTCCAAAGAACCAACCCACAAATGTACCAAGCAAAATTATCAATGGTACATAAACGAGCGCTTTTTTAATTCCAAAAACCTTGGCAACAACAATCCAATTGGGCAAACTAATTCCAGGACCGGTTAACAACAAAGTTAAAGCTGGACCCTTACCCATTCCCATTTTCATCAAAGTATCAACAAAAGGTGCTTCTGTCAATGTCGCAAAATAACTTACAGCCCCAAGCATAGTCGCAAAGAAAGAAGAACTTAAACTATTACCACCAAGCCATCTCTCAACCCATATTTTCGGTATCAATGAGCCTATAACTCCAACAATAAACACACCAATAAGAAGAAGCGGGAAAATTAGCCGAACAAAAAACCATGTTTCAAATAACCATATTTTAACTTTTTCTTTCGGTATTTTAAATACCACATAAAGAACCATTACAAGCGTGAAGATTAACCAAATTAACACTTTTTGCAAATATGTTCTCCCTGCGCCTAAATAATTAGGGGCAAGCAAAGAGAGAAGAATCAAGAAAATTAAAATTAATTCATCGCGCTGAATTATTTTTTCGCCAGCGACTTTTACAGCTTCACCAAATTCAACTCTATCCTTAACCTTGAAAAAAGCACTCATAACATAACCAACAACCCAAGCCATTATAAAAGCTGAAACAACTCTCGATATCAATAATTGCGAACCAAGAATATTACCCGTGTAAATTAAAGATAATATGTTCGCTGCCGGCGCAACCCACAAAATTATAAAAGCAGCTCCAACCGACGCGCCACCGTAATAAAGTCCGCTTGCCACTGGAATTATGGTACATGAACAAGCCGCTAAAAATATCGCTGACACTGAACTTAGAAAAAATGCTTTATGTTTTGAGGCGCTTAACCCAAGATATCTTATTATCAAACCTCTGTTGATAAAAGAAACTATCGCCCCTGCAAGAAGAAAAGCAGGCACAAGACAAGTTAAAACATGCTTGCCTATGTAGTCTTCAAGCGCTAATAAACCAGCTTTTAAAATTTCAAGTATCATGTGCTTACCTTCAAATTTGTTTATAAATTTTCTTAACCGCCTCATTCCACGCCTTGCTATTCACACCATAAACACATTTACCAGCTTGTCTTAAATTCAAACGCAATTTCATTCTTAAATCATCCTCCTTAAAGAATTCAGCTGGTATCGAATCGATCGCTTTTATGATACATTTCAAAAATTCATCTTGGCTTTGAACTGCTGAGTAAACAACCCATTTCCCTTCCCTTCTCCCTTCAACAAGACCAAGGAGCTGTAAAATTTTTAAATTCCTCGAGATATTATACGGCTGCTCACCCAAAGCATCCATCAATTCACAAACACACATACCCGTTTTGGATTTAATTAGCGTTCTAAGTATTCTCAATTTTTTTTCATCTGAAATTGCTTTTAAAATCTCTATGTATTTTCTCATGTCGTTAATTTTTTGTTTTTTTCATTTGCGCAATTATGCAAATATAGTATAACACATAAAAATTAAAAAAAGCAAATCTTACAACACCCATCCAATAAAATACCTTACTACCCTACCCCGATCAAACTTTTATAAATCCATCACTAAAAATTCTTACCCAATCCTGAACAATCCTTTCTGCCTCTGCCCAATTTTCAAGTTCTTGACTCCCTATCCCTCCTTTCCTCTCCCAAATAAAGTAAGCAACTTTTGCGATTGTCTCCCGACGCATCTCATTATTTGGACG
>JBKBWH010000302.1:0-2024 GCA_046289115.1 Candidatus Kryptonium sp. | reverse complement strand
AAAGGTTTACTTATAAGGCACCTTGTTTTGCCAAACAACATCGCTGGCTCTGAGAAGGTTTTTGAATTTATCGCTAACGAAATTTCAAGGAATACATATGTTAATATAATGGCACAATATAGACCGTGTTTTAATGCTTTTTTAAAGCCTGAACTCGCAAGGAGGATAACAATTCAAGAATATAGAGAGGCTGTAAAAACTGCGCAGAGGTTGGGTTTAAGGAGAATAGAGTTAAGCCCGTGGTATTAACAAAAACGGATAAATTTATGGATTTCTTTGAAGTTTTAAAGAAAAGAAGATCGATAAGAAAATTCAAACCTGATGCGATTCCGGAGGATAAGCTTCAACTGATTTATGAGGCGATCAATTCAGCTCCTTCCGCTGGTAATTTACAAGCATATGAGGTTTTTGTGGTAAAGGACAAAGAGAAATTAAAAAAACTTGCTGATTCAGCTTTTGGACAAGAGTTCATAAGTGAAGCCCCGATTGTTCTTGTCTTTTGTGCAAATCCATCAAGATCAAAATGGAGATATGGAGCAAGGGGGGAGAAGCTTTATTGTTTGCAAGATGCGACGATCGCATGTGCTTATGCACAGCTTGCCGTAACAGCGCTTGGTCTCGGCAGCGTTTGGGTTGGAGCATTTGACGAGGATAAAGTCAGAAAAATAGTAGGAATTGGGAAGGATTTAATTCCTATCGCAATTTTGCCTGTTGGATATCCTGACGAATCTCCTGAGCCAACCCCGAGAAGGGAAATAAGTGATTTGATACACGAGGTTAATTAATCAGGGAAAAGCCTCTCGTTATACCTTTGGGTTCGTTTATCCACTTAAGCATCTTATCGAGGAGTTTGACTTTAATTCTTTGTTTGTTTAAATTTTTCCAAAAAAGTAAAAAATGAGAAGGAAAGCGATATTATTTTTTATAATCCTTCCGATCGTTGCGAGCGCGCAGATATTAACAGGATTTATTGGGGGAAATTTAGAAAGGCAGATCGAATGGGAACAAAAGTTTTTAAAAATTCCCAAAGCCAGCAATTGTGAAAGGCACTTATTTGTGCTCACGGAGGAACCTCATCCAGCAGGAAGCGAAGCAAGTCACAAAGTGGCTGAGTATATAGATAGTGTGTTTAAATCTTATGGTTTGAGTTCAAAAATTGTTGATTATTGGGTCTATCTTCCGTATCCCCAAGATATTTCAATTGAATTGATCCAACCATACAAGGTTAAATTTGAATTAAAAGAGTCAACATGGCTCTGGGACAAGGACACATATGATGATAACATCTTTACATTTTTTAATGCCTATTCCCCAGATGGCGAGGTTGAAGCTCAAGTCGTATATGTTAACTACGGTTTGCCCGAGGACTATGAAAAACTTAAGGAAATGGGAATTAATGTAAAAGGTAAAATTGCCATAGCAAGATATGGAAAATCATTTAGAGGTGTAAAGGCAAAGGTAGCTGAGGGAAATGGAGCCATTGGTTTAATCATTTATTCTGATCCGATGGATGATGGATATATGAAAGGTGATGTTTACCCAAGGGGTCCGTGGAGACCTGAAGACGCGGTACAAAGGGGCAGCATCTATTATATGTTTGAATATCCCGGTGATCCGTTAACCCCGGGCTATCCAGCAACTAAGGAAGCGAAAAGAATAGCGCCGGAACAAGCAAAAAGTTTGCCGAGGATTCCAACCATACCTATTTCATATAAAATTGCAAAGGAAATCCTTGAAAATCTCTCTGGTCCAAATGTCCCTGAGGAATGGCAAGGCGGATTGCCCTTTGCTTATCATACTGGTCCAGGACCAGCTAAAGTTAAGATGAAGGTTAAATCAGAATGGAAAATAAGGCAAATTAAAAATGTCATAGCAGAGATCCGAGGTTACGAAGAACCTGATAAAAAAATAATCTTTGGCAACCATCACGACGCTTGGGTTTACGGGGCGGTTGATCCCAACAGCGGAACTGCGGTGATGCTTGAGACTGCAAGAGCTTTATCTGAGTTAATGAAACAAGGTTG
>JBKBWH010000301.1:0-2055 GCA_046289115.1 Candidatus Kryptonium sp. | reverse complement strand
TAAATGGTTCTATTAACTTGAATTTTATCTTTTCAGGAAGCCCCCCGACATTGTGATGCGTTTTTATCTTTGCTGAAGGTCCCCTGTAAGAAGTCGACTCAATTACATCAGGATATAAAGTTCCCTGAGCAAGAAATTCAACATCTTTAAATTTCTCAGCCTCTCGTTCAAAAACCTCAATAAATGTATGACCAATAATTTTCCTTTTCTCCTCTGGATCAATTACATTACGCAACCTTTTAAGAAAAATTTCGCCAGCGTCAACATAATGAACTTTAATTCCAAGCTGCTTAAACATCTCAACGACTTCCTTTCCTTCGTTTCTTCGCATCAGACCAGTATCAATATAAATTGCGATCAAATTTTCACCAATAGCCTTATTAAGTAAAACAGTGAGCACCGTTGAATCAACCCCACCGCTTACAGCACATATAACTTTTTTATCTTTGACTGTTTCTCTTATCTCTTTTATTTCATTTTCAATGAAAAATTCGGCGTTCCATCCACCTTGGCATTGACAAATTCTGTAAACAAAATTTTTCAATATCTCAAATCCCTTCTCAGTATGCACAACTTCTGGATGGAATTGAACACCGTAAATTTTCTTTTTCCTGTCTCGTATCACACAGATTGGGGAATTTTCCGTTCGTGCAATAACTTCAAATCCCGGCGGTGCCTTCACAAGAGCATCCCCATGGCTCATCCAAACGGTTATCTCTGAGTTTAAACCGTAGAAAAGCTCATCACTTTTTTCTATTTTTAAAATCGCCTTCCCATACTCTCTCTTCGCAAATCTATCAACTTCACCACCAAGTTCATAAGCAATTAACTGAAGACCGTAGCAAATCCCAAGCACTGGAATTCCAAGCTGAAACAATTTCACATCAACTTGCGGAGAACCATTTTCATAAACACTCGCAGGTCCACCCGACAAAATTATCCCTTTAGGCTTTATCCTTGCAATTTCATCAACAGGAAAATTAAAAGGATGGATTTCAGAATACACGCCAGCCTCTCTTATCCTCCTTGCTATGAGCTGTGTATATTGGGAGCCAAAATCAAGTATAAGGATGAATTCGTTAGGTCGCATTAATACTCAAGTTCATAAGTTTTAGTTTAATATAAAAAAAATTTTAAAATTTGCACAAGAAAATTTTTTTTCTTGAGGCACTTTCGATTAAATTTTTAACAAAATTCGCAAATTCAAAACAAAACAGAAGCAAACAATGCAATATCGTATCCTTGGCAGAACAGGTCTTCAAGTATCTGAAATTGGATTCGGAAGCTGGGGAATCGGAGGAAAAATGTGGGCGGATTCGAACGATGAAGAATCAATAAAAGCCTTGCATAGAGCAATTGAACTTGGTGTTAATTTCATTGATACTGCACTTGTTTATGGAGATGGACATAGCGAAAGATTGATCGGTAAAGTTTTAAAGGAAACAAGAGAAAATGTTTATGTGGCAACTAAAATACCGCCTAAAAACATGGTTTGGCCAGCTTTGAAAGGAACTCCACTTAGAGAAGTTTTCCCTTATGAACATATCATAAAATCAACAGAACAGAGTTTAAAAAACCTTGGCGTTGATGCAATTGATATTCAGCAATTTCATGTCTGGAATGATGAATGGGCAAGAATGGATGAATGGTGGGAAGCAATACAAAAATTAAAAGAAGAGGGCAAAATAAGATTTTTCGGCATCTCAATAAATGACCACGAACCATGGAACGCAATCGAACTTATAAAAACAGGTAGAGTTGATACTGTTCAGGTAATCTACAACATCTTTGATCAGTCCCCAGAAGATGAACTCTTTCCAATTTGTATACAATACAACATTGGTGTGATTGTTAGAGTCCCATTTGATGAGGGAAGTTTAACAGGAAAGATAACACCAGAGACAAAATTTCCGGATGGAGACTGGAGAAATAGATATTTCAGAGATGATAGAAAACAGCAAGTATGGGAAAGGGTTAAAAAACTTGAAAAACTTCTTGGAGACGAAGCAAAGACCTTAAGTGAGCTTGCCTTAAGATTTTGCCTAAGCCACGACG
>JBKBWH010000300.1:0-2059 GCA_046289115.1 Candidatus Kryptonium sp. | reverse complement strand
TACGAGCCTCTTGTTGCTAAATTATGTAAAGTTTTAATTTTTAACAAAATTCATCAAGCTCATGAAAGTCGCAAAGTTGTATGATTTCGGGGATATAAGAATTGAAGAGGTTCCAATACCAGGGATTGGGGATGATGAAATGTTGATCAAAGTTAAAGCCTGTGGAATTTGTTCGAGCGATACGATGAAATGGTACATAAAAAAGAAGGCGCCACTTGTAATAGGGCACGAACTTGCAGGGGTGGTAGTCGAGGTTGGGAGCAAGGTTAACGGATTTAAACCGGGCGATAGAGTGTTCGTTCATCATCATGCACCTTGCATGGAATGTAGATATTGTAAACGGGGAAATTATGTTATGTGCGATGTGTGGAGAAAGTCAAAGATAATTCCCGGGGGAATTGCTGAATATGTGAAAGTTCCCAATGTTAATTTGAGGAATGATACACTGAAGTTGCCTGATGATGTCTCTTTTGAAGATGGGGCTATCGTTGAGCCAGTTGCTTGTTCTGTTAAAGCATTTAAAAGAGCGAGCGTAAGGGAGGGCGATTATATCGTTGTGCTTGGGCTTGGGTTTATGGGTCAAGTGAATGTGAAACTTGCTAAATTTTATGGTGCCGAAATCGTTATAGGTGTTGATAAGGTGAAATATCGAATTGAGAAAGCAATTGAAAATGGTGCTGATTATGGGATTGATTTTTCAAGTGAAAATGTTAAGGGAAAAGTTTTTGAGTTCACGAATGGCTATGGAGCAGATATTGTCATAGTTGGTCCGGGAACAATTGAGGCGATTGAAATGGGACTTGAACTTGTTGCAAAGGGTGGTAAGTTGATTTTGTTTACGCCAACGCCTGATGATGCAAAACTTGAAATAATGCCTTATGAAATTTATTTCAACGAAATTTCAATAATTCCCAGTTATTCCGCAGGTCCTGATGATACAGCTGAAGCTCTGAATTTGATAAGCAAGGGTATAGTAAAAGCGGAGAACCTTGTCACGCACAAGTTTAAGATAGAGAATACACTTGATGCTTTTATGCTGACGGCAAGCGCCGGCGAATCTTTAAAATGTATGATTGTTTTTGATTAAAATTTTATACTTATGTTCTCGGTTGTCCATCTTGCTCTGACCTTCACCGTGTCTAGGTAAACTGTAAACTTTTCAGATGGAACAAATGGAAAAACTTTGCCATAATCGTAAGTTCCATTTCCGTTTGAATCAATGAATGCCTCAATCAAATATCTTCCCTGTGGAATTTGTTCAAGGGTAAACTTTGAATTGCATTTTGTTTTTGTAGTAAATTTTTTCCCGGTTGAAGTCTCCAACGCTGAAATTATAACACTTGATGCAGTATCTTCGCAATTTACATTTCCTTCAATTGCCCCAAAAATTGAGGGATTGACGGTTTTGAATGATAATTTTAATGTGTCCTTTTGAATGTTGTTGTTAAGGTCACGGGCTTCAAAGATTTCAAGCGTGTAAATCTCATCAGGTTTTAGTTCTGTTTCTGGTTCAATGATTAATTTGTTTAGGTTTTGCTTTGCTTTAATTTTTACTTCGTTTCCTGTTGAGTCAAATAACTGTGTTTTAGGTTCTGAAAGTAGAATGTCGTCAAAGAAAAGTTTAATTTCTGGTCTTAGGTTTACATCATTTTCACCTTTAACGGGGATTGAAAAAATTAATGTGGGTGCGGTTGTATCATCCACGAATTCGCCTGAAATCTCATAGATGTATTCACCAAGTTCATTTCCAGCAAGGTCTGTTATCTTTGAAAGGGTGAGTTGGTATTTATTTTTTGTGTCAAGTTTTTCCAATAAAATCAGGATTAATTTACTGCTATCGGGATAAATTTGGGTTATCAATGGAAGTGTTTGGGTTTCGTTTTTTTCAATTTTTATCGTTGCGTTTTCCAGATTTATTTTTTCTGAAAATTTTATAAGGATGTGCGAATTGTCGAGAACATTTAATGATGAAACAAAAGGTTTGCTTGTATCTTCAATTGTCGTTTTAAAAATTATATTTGAAGCAATGGGATTTTGCGGATCAATTACTACATCTTCC
>JBKBWH010000002.1:0-24451 GCA_046289115.1 Candidatus Kryptonium sp. | reverse complement strand
GTACAATTGATCCAAACTTTGGAGTTGTTCCTGTTCCCGATGAAAGGTTAAAATTGCTTGAAAAAGTTTTCAAGCCAAAGCGTGGGGTGACGCCAGCGGTTATTGAGTTTGTTGATATCGCTGGGCTTGTTAAAGGTGCAAGCAAGGGTGAGGGTCTTGGGAATCAATTTCTTGCGCACATTCGTGAGGTTGATGCGATAATTCACATTGTGAGATGTTTTGAGGATGAAAATGTAGCACATGTCAGTAGCGATATAAATCCAGTGCGTGATATTGAAATTGTTGAGACGGAATTAATTTTGAAGGACATTGAAACAGTTCAGAAAAGAATTGAAAAAATTAGAAATCTTGCAAGAAGTGGAGATAAAAAAGCCCAGCATCAATTTACAATTTATGAGAGTTTGCTTTCTCACTTGAACGATGGGAAATTTGCGAGTTCATTTAAATTTCATCCTGAGGATAAAGTGTTAATTGATGAACTTCATTTGCTTACGAACAAGCGTTTCATTTATGTTGCAAATGTTGACGAAGCCGGTTTAAAGGGCAATAAATATGTTGATGAGGTTGTAAAGATAGCTCAACGTGAGGGGGTCCCTGTTCTCGTCATATGTGCAAAGCTTGAAGCGGAACTTGCTCAATTTACTGAGGAGGAAAGGAGGGAATTTTTAAAAGATCTTGGGATTGATGAATCTGGTTTAAATAAAGTTGTGAAAGCTGGTTATGAGGTGCTTGACCTTATAACTTTTTTCACTGGAAATGAGAATGAAGTTAGAGCTTGGGCTGTGAAGAGGGGGACAACCGCTTATGAGGCAGCTGGTAAAATTCACTCCGATTTTCAAAAGGGATTTATAAAAGCCGAAATCATGCGATGGGATGAACTTGTGAAGTATGGTTCAGAGCATGAGCTTAGAGAACATGGTCTTGTGAAGTTTGAAGGGAAGGAGTATGTCGTCCAAGATGGGGATGTTATCTTATTCAGATTCCAAACTTGAGGGAATGGGGGCATTTGAAACATTTCTCTATCGTTAATTCGTCAAAATTTTTTGAAAATTTCTAAAAACAAAATTCAGGCATTTAGATGAAACTTGCAAGATTACTTTTTATAACTTTGATGGTTTTTTATTCAGTTTATTCCGTTGCTGTTTCCCAGAAAAAACCAGCCCAGGTTTCAAAACCGACCACATTAAAGTATGACACGAGTTTGTATCGGGCAATGCAATGGCGGGAAATTGGACCGTTTAGGGGCGGAAGATCGATTGCAGTTGCAGGGCATCCAGAACAACCGTTAACTTATTATTTTGGTGCGACTGGCGGTGGGGTATGGAAGACAACCGATGGTGGCGTGACATGGGTTAATATCTCTGATGGCTTTTTCAAATCAAGCTCAGTTGGTGCAATTGCAGTTGCTGAATCAGATCCAAATGTAATCTATGTTGGGATGGGTGAGGCGTGTTTGAGAAATAATATCTCAATCGGTGATGGGGTTTATAAGTCTGAGGACGCTGGAAAAACATGGAAACATCTTGGGCTTGCTGAAACAAAAGTTATTTCAAAAATTCGTGTCCATCCAAAAGATGCCAACATTGTTTTTGTAGCTGCGCTTGGAAATCCTTTTGTTCCTTCTCCAGAACGCGGTGTTTACAAATCAACTGATGGTGGGAAAACTTGGAAGAAAGTTTTTTACAAAGATGAAAAAACGGGAGCAGCTGACCTTGTGATTGACCCGACAAATCCACGCATAATTTACGCTTCAATGTGGGAAGTTTACAGAAACTTTTGGACGCTTTCAAGCGGTGGTCCTGGAAGTGGACTTTGGAAGTCAACCGACGGTGGCGAAACATGGGTTGAGATTTCAAATAATCCTGGATTTCCAAAAGGTATAAAGGGGAGAATTGGGGTTGCGGTATCCCCAGCGAAACCTGAACTTGTATGGGCTCTTGTTGAGGCTGAAAATGGGGGATTATTCAAATCAGAAGATGGCGGAGCAACTTGGAGAAAAGTAAATGACGACAAACGACTTTGGCAAAGACCATTTTACTATATGCATGTTTTCGCTGACCCTAAAAATCCTGATGTCGTCTATGTTTTAAATGTCCAGTTTTTAAAATCAATTGATGGTGGCAGAACTTTTAATGTCGTTCGAACACCTCATAGTGATCACCACGACCTTTGGATAAACCCAAATAATCCTGATATAATGATTCATGCAAGCGATGGGGGCGCATCGGTTACATTTAATGGTGGTTTAACATGGACCGAACAAGATTATCCGACCGCACAATTTTATCATGTCACAGTTGATAGCCAATTTCCATATTACATCTACGGAGCTCAACAAGATAATACAACAGTTACAATTGCAAGTAGGACGACAGGGTTTGGAATTGATAGAACTGACTGGTTCCCAGTTGGTGGTGGCGAAAGTGGTTACATTGCTGTCAGACCAGATAATCCTGACATAGTTTATGCTGGAAGCTACGGAGGATTGCTTACAAGGTTTGATAAAAAGACAAAGGAAACTAAAAACATAAGTGTTTGGCCAGAATCACCAATTGGGAGCGGAGCTAAAGATATTAAATATCGTTTTCAATGGACATATCCAATTGTTATCTCTCCGCATGATCCAAATGTTTTGTATGTGACTGGCAATCATGTTTTTAGAAGTACGGATGAAGGTATGAGTTGGGAAGTTATAAGTCCAGATTTGACGAGGAATGACACTTCAAAAATTGCTCCATCAGGTGGACCGATAACAAAGGATAACACGACGGCTGAGTATTATTGTACAATTTATGCTTTTGCTGAGTCACCGGTTAAAAAAGGAGTTTTATGGGCTGGTTCTGATGATGGACTTATTCATGTTTCAACGGACAATGGAAAAACTTGGGTTAATGTTACTCCGAAGGAGTTGCCCGAATGGAGTTTAATAAGTATAATAGAGCCATCTCCTTTTGATGCTGGGACAGCTTATGTAGCAGCTACGAAATATAAACTTGGTGATTTCAAACCATACATTTTTAAGACGACGGATTATGGAAAAACATGGAAAAAAATTGTAAATGGTATCCCCGATGGGCACTTCACTCGTGTTGTTAGAGCTGATCCAAATCGGAAAGGTTTGCTTTATGCTGGGACTGAGTACGGTATTTATGTTTCATTTGATGATGGAGAAAATTGGCAAACATTGCAACTTAATTTGCCAGTGACCCCAATTTACGATATTGCTGTTCATCCCAGAGAAAAAGACCTCGTTGTTGCAACGCATGGACGCTCGTTTTGGGTTCTTGATGATTTAACGCCACTTTACCAGCTTAGCGATGAGGTTGCAAACTCAGATGTTTATCTTTTTAAACCGAGGGATGCTTATAGAATGCGTGGGGGTGGCGGTTTCAGAGTTCCAGGTGTTTCGATCGGACAAAATCCACCAAATGGAGTAGTTGTTTACTATTACTTTAAAGAGAAACCGAAAGATGAAGTAAAACTTGAATTTTACGATGAAAATGGAAATTTGATAAAATCATTTTCCAGTAAACCACCTGAAGAAAGACCAACCCCATCTATGGAGGAATTTGGGATGTTCCCCGGCGGACCTGAAGCTCAAAGAGTTCCAGCCGAAGCTGGTATGAATAGATTTGTTTGGGATATGCGCTATCCAGATGCAGAAAATCTTAAGGAAATTAGATTTTGGAATTGGGGTGGAACGATTAGAGGTCCAGTGGCTGTACCGGGAAGATATCAAGTGAAGCTCATCGTTGGAAAGAAAGAATTAACTCAATGGTTTGAAATTAAAAAAGATCCAAGGATTAATGTGACGAATGAAGAGTTTAAAGAACAGTTTGATCTTCTGATAAAAATCAGAGATAAGTTAAGCGACGCGAATAAGACTGTTAACACGATTAGGAATGTAATTAAACAATTGGATGCGTTTGTTGAAAGGGTGAAAGGGACTGGGAATGAAGAGAAAGTCGTTAAACTTGTTAAACCTTTGAAAGAAAAGTTGATGGCGATTGAAGGAGAGATAACTCAAAATAAGGCGAGAAGTTCACAAGACCTTTTGAACTACCCTGTTAAACTAAATGGGAAACTTGCCTCGCTTGCAAGTGCAGTTGCCAGCGCTGATTCGAAACCGACAAAACAGATGTATGAAGTGTTTGAAGATTTGTCAAGACGACTTGATGTTCAATTAAATAAATTTAGAGAGGTGCTTGAAAAGGATATTCCAGAGTTTAATCGCTCTGTGAAGGAGATTGAGATACCAGCGGTTATAATTAAGTAAGATCGCTGGGATGTTGGGAAATCAATTCTTGGTTTATTTGATATTTTCATTTGTGATTTTGTTGCCCTGCTTTGGGCAAGGGCAAGATACGATCAAAACATACTATCTTGGTGAGGTAGAGGTTGTGGCACATCGTGCAGGTGGTGAAGTTTTAAATTTGCCAATGGCTGTGACGATGGTTGATTATAAAGATATCAGTTTGAAACGGAAGTTGTCATTGTCAGATATTTTAAATGTTCCTGGTGTTCTTGTTCAAAGCAGAGCCGGAGCCCAAGATGTCAGGATAACAGTTCGTGGCTTCGGCTCTCGTGGTTATGGAGATAAGTCAAATGCAGGGACAATACGTGGGGTTAAAATTCTCGTTGACGGTTTTCCTGAAACAGAACCTGACGGAAGAACTTCGCTTGATTTTGTGGATCTTCTTGCGGTTGAAAGAGTAGAAGTTATACGCTCAAATTCTTCAACTCTTTTGGGGAATGCATCTGGTGGAATCATTAATTTTGAAACCCTTAAGCCAAGGAATTCATTTTTTGAATTAATCTCAACTGTTGGAAGTTTTGGGCTTTTTCAATCTAATTTAAAAGTTGGGAGAAGTTTTGAAAACGGAGAAGCACTTGTCTATGGAACATTATCTAACTTTGATGGCTGGAGAGAAAATAGCGCAATGCAAAAGAAGCAGATTTATTCAGTTTTAAGGTTGAATGTTGATAAGCGGACAAGTTTTAGAATTATAACTGGTTTTGCTTTGAATCTTTTTCATATCCCTGGACCTTTGACATTTGACGAATTTGTGTCAAATCCAAAGAAAGCCAATGCTGTTTATCTGAAACGCAAAGAGAGACGGTATAATCGCATTGGTAAGATTGGAATTAATTTGACAAGTTTCTTGGGGCAAAATCACACTTTTGAGACGAGGTTATATTTTGTCCCGAAAGTCTTGCAACGTTCGGAAAGGAACACATTTCGTGACTTTAATCGGTATTTTCTTGGAACTGGTTTGACTTATACCTATTCCAATGAAAGTGCTATTTTAAAGCCCAAGGTTTTTATCGGCTATGATGATTCATATCAAGATGGGACGATTTTATTTTACAACTTAAAAGACGGTGAAAGAGGGGATTCTCTTAGGACCAATAAAAGGGAGGGGGCGCGTTCGGGTGGTGTTTTCGCTCGTTTTGAATTTCAACCGTTTGATGGGATTATTTTTAGTTTCGGTGGAAGATACGATTTTCAAAAATATTTAAGCGAAATTTATCCAGCCGGTATAAACAGGGCAACTCAACGAGATGTCCTCACGCTGAATCATTTTACCCCGTCCCTTTCAATCTTGTTTAAGGTGAACAAGAATAGTTCTGTATATTTAACTTTAAGTGGAGGCGTTGAAAATCCCGCTTTTAACGAAGTCGACCCACCACCAGAATTGAGCAATGTTCATTTAAATCCTTTTTTGAAGCCGATGAGCTCTCAAACGTGGGAGCTGGGATTTAAGGGGGCTTCGGTTTTTGAAAATTTCCCAGTATCGGGATTTTTGTACTCTTTCTCAATTTTTCAGATAAAAATTCAAAATGAGATAGTTCCGTATGCTAATGGCAGTTGGTTTTTCTCTGCCGGTGAATCAAGAAGAAGAGGTTTTGAATTTGGAGGTGAACTTGATTTCAATAAGTGGGCTGATTTAAAGTTTGCTCTTACTTACATTGGCGCAAAATATATCAAATATGAAAATGACCTTGGGGATCATGCTAATAAATTTGTCCCTGGGATACCAAAGCTGTGGGGAAATATAGATTTGAAATTTGATTTTAAGCCGTTTATCCTAAGTTCAGAAGTATTATATGTTGGAAAGTATTTTGCAGATGACGCAAACGAAATAGATGTTCCAGATTATGTCATAGTTAATGTCTCAGGTGGGCTTGAGTTTAAAGTTGCGTCGTTTAAAATTTCTGCCGTCTTTGGAGTAAATAATTTGACAAATAAAAAATATATCTCTTCCGTTTTTATAAACCCGGAAAGAAGGCTTCCTTACGCGTATATTGAACCGGGGCTCCCGAGGAATTGGTTTGGTGGTGTTTCAATCAGATTTGACGCCGAATAAAATTATGTTTTTCCATTTGATTTGGAATGATAAGCTCAGCGTCGAATGTTGCTGGCTCTATTTGAATTGTTATATGTTCAATGTTTGAACTTTCTTTTATCGCATTTTCAATTTCTATTAATAGAGTGTTTAATTTCCTTCTGTCGATTTCACCCTTAACTTTAACATGAGCTGTCAACACATTTTTACCACTTGCCAAAGTCCATATGTGGAGGTCATGCACCGCTATAACTTCTGGGATTTCAAGAAGTTGATTTATAACTTTATTGATGTTGACATCTGGCGGTGTCCCTTCCATTAAAATGTGAATTGAATCCCTGAGCAATCTTATCGAGTTGTATGCGATTATAATACTTATCAAAAGGCTTGCTATTATATCTGCGTAGAACCATTTGACTGAGACGATCAAAATTCCTGCGCTTATTGCTCCAATTGAGCCGAGAGCGTCTGATATCACATGAAGATAGGCGGAGCGCATATTTAAATTTTTTCCCCTTTCAGAGAAAAGAATAATCCCTGCCCCAATGTTAGCAATTAAGCCAGCGATTGCAACAGTTAACATCTCAAGTCCTTTAACGGCTGGCGGGTTTTTAAAGCGTTCAAATGCTTCAATTAAGATGTAGCCGGAGATCAACATCAACAATATCCCGTTGATAAAAGCGGCAAGTATTTCAGCTCTGTGGAATCCGTATGTTTTACTTTTTGTGTTTCTATTTTCGGCTATTTTAAAGCCGAGCAAGCTTATAGTTATTGCAAAGATATCGGTCAGCATGTGTCCAGCATCGGAGATAAGGGCGAGGCTATTCGTAAGAAATCCTGCGGTTAACTCTAAGGCAAAGAAAATGAGCAGAATCATCAAGACAAGTTTTAATTTTCGCCTAAACTTTTCATTCATTTTCAATCACTTTTTGATTTTGCAGTGAAAATTTAAAATTAAATTTTCCAACTTGCAAATCTTCGGTTCAGTTTGTAAATTTTAAAAAAATAATTTCGTTTCCGCTGAAGATGATAAGAGATGAGTTTAAACCTGTGGTGATGACGCTTGAAGAGTTGATGCAACATTTTGAGAATTTTTCAAATGAGCTTTCAAACAAGCGTGAGGATACGAAAGGAACCTATACTCGAGCTCTGCGCGAATTTTTACGATGGTTTGCAGTTGATAAAAGATTTCACTTCCTCGTCGAAGATGTGCAAAGGTATAGGGATTACCTAACGCATATAAAAAAACTTTCCCCAGTTTCGGTATCGACATACTTGACTGCATTAAGGCGCTTTTGTGAATATCTTAAGTTGATTGGTGTTATAGAGAAAAATCCGGCGAAGAGAATTCCTGGAAATAAAAGACCCGCATCCCACAGTCGAGAATTTCTGACATGGGAGGAAATAGATCAGCTCCTTTCAAGCGTTGAAAGGAAGGACGAAGCTGGGTATAGAGATTACGCTATGATAAAAATGATGCTTGGTTGTGCAATGAGCGAATTGGAGCTTTCAAATGCTGATGTCGGTGATTTAAAGGTTGTAAATGATCAGTACATAATTTATGTCCAAGGCAAAGGGAAAGATGTAAAAGATGAAGTTGTTCCTGTTCCAGAAGATGTTGTTAAGGCGCTTCATGATTATTTTACCGTAAGAAGCAAGCGTCAGCCTGTGGAGCCAAATCAACCGATGTTTGTGAGTTTGGGTCCTAAAAATATAGGCGAAAGGTTAACAAATAAAGGGATAAGGATAATCATAAACGAATATTTGAAAAAATCCGGTGTGAAAAAGGGCAGAAATAGAAAACTAACTCCTTATTCGCTTAAACATACCGCAGCGATGATAATGGTTGAAAATGGTGCAACGCCGGAAGAGTTGAAGAAGAGATTAAGGCTCGGTAGCATTGAAACGGCGATGATTTATTTCAAACAGAAAGGAAAGCTTGGAAAACCACCGCAAAAACCAGATGCAATACAATTATCACTTCTTTAATCAAAAATAAAATTTTGAGGGTGAGCTTAGGAAATGCAGGTTCGTTATCCTTTTCAAGAAGTTGAAGAGAAATGGAGAAGGTACTGGGAAGAGAAAAAGATTTACAAAGTTGATCTGAGAAATCCGAAGAAAAAACTTTATTGCCTTGTTATGTTCCTTTACCCTTCGGCTGATAAACTACACATTGGGCATTGGTATAACTATGGTCCAACGGATACATGGGCGCGATTGAAAAAAATGCAGGGATATGATGTCTTTGAGCCAATCGGTTATGACGCTTTTGGTCTGCCAGCTGAGAATTACGCAATTAAAACAGGTGTTCATCCACATGACAGCACCCAGCAGAATATAAATGTAATTCGCCAGCAGTTGAAACAGATAGGGGCGATGTACGATTGGGATCATGAGATAGATACATCAAAGCCGGAATATTACAAGTGGACACAATGGGTTTTCCTGCAACTTTACAAAATGGGGCTTGCTTATAAGGCACCTGGAGCAGTGAATTGGTGCCCGAGCTGCAACACGGTGCTTGCAAATGAGCAAGTGATTGATGGCGCGTGCGAAAGATGTGGAACCCCTGTGGTTAGAAAGTTTTTAACTCAATGGTTTTTTAAAATAACACAATATGCAGAAGAACTTTTGGAAGGGCTTGATAAACTTGATTGGCCTGAGAAGACAAAAATTATGCAAAAGAATTGGATTGGTAAAAGCATTGGGGCTGAAATTGAGTTTGTAGTTGCAGATACAGGTGATAAATTCACTGTGTTCACGACTCGTCCAGATACGATTTTTGGTGCAACTTATGTCGTCCTTGCACCTGAACATCCGCTCGTCGAGAAAATCACAAAGCCTGAATATAAAGAGCAAGTGCAAGCATATCTTGACTTTGTCGCCCACGAGACGGAGATAGAAAGAACATCAACTGAAAAGGAAAAGACTGGTGTATTTATAGGAGCTTATGCAATTAATCCAGCGACAAAGGAAAAGATTCCGATATGGATTGCTGATTATGTCTTGATTCACTATGGAACTGGAGCGGTTATGGGGGTTCCTGCGCATGATGAAAGGGATTTTGAATTTGCAAAGAAATTTAATCTTCCAATTAGAAAAGTTATACTTAAACCAGGGACAAATCCTGAGGATGAGCTTGAAAGCGCTTATGTTGAGCCAGGGATTATGATAAATTCGGGGAAGTATGATGGAATGAATTCTGAAGAAGCTTGGGAGAAAATTGTTGAAGATTTAAGTAGGGAAGGGATAGCGAAGAAAACTGTTAAATATCGCTTGCGAGATTGGTTGATCTCAAGGCAAAGATATTGGGGTGCACCGATCCCGATCGTTTATTGTGAAAAATGTGGTGAAGTTCCTGTTCCAGAAGATCAACTCCCAGTTTTGCTACCATATAATGTTGATTTCAAGCCGACGGGTGAATCACCGCTTGCAAGGTCTGAAGAATTTATGAATACAATTTGTCCCAAATGTGGGGCACCAGCTAAAAGGGACCCTGACACAATGGATACATTTGTTGATTCTTCATGGTATTACCTGCGCTACTTTACACCGCACCTTGATACAGCACCGTTTGATAAAGAACTTGTAAAAATTTGGTGTCCGGTGGATAAATATGTAGGTGGAGCGGAGCACGCAACAATGCATCTTCTATATGCGAGATTTATAACTAAAGCATTAAGGGATGCGGGTCATATTGAATTTGATGAACCATTTTTAAGCCTATATCATCAAGGGACGATCACGAACAAAGGGGCGAAAATGTCGAAGAGCAAAGGCAATGTTGTGAATCCAGATGATTTTGTGGGCAAGTATGGTTCGGATGTTTTCAGGTTATATTTGATGTTTATGGGTAGATATGATGAGGGTGGAGATTGGAGCGATGAAGGCATAAATGGGATGTGGAGGTTTGTCAACAGAGTTTATAACTTTGTCCTTGAGAATAAGGAGTTGTTGAGAAATGTGAAACCGAAAGAGAAATACGATCTTAATTTGCTTGGTGATTACGCAAAGGCAATTTATAGAAAGACGCACAAAACAATAAAGAAGGTGACGAATGATATCGACACGTTTAATTTTAACACTGCAATCGCTGCATTGATGGAGCTTTTCAATTTGCTCTCAGAATTTGATCAAAATCTTTACGATGATCTAACACAGGAGGTTTTCGTTCATTGTCTGAAAAGATTTATTATAATGCTTGGTCCACTTGCTCCACATCTTGCTGAGGAATTGTGGGAAATTTCCGGTGAAAATGAAAGTTTGTTCGTCGGAAGCAAATGGGTTGAACCTGATGAATCTGCATTGAAGGAAGAGGAAGTCACAGTTGTAGCTCAAGTTAACGGAAGAGTAAGAGCGAGGATAAAAGTTCCAATTGACTTGGATGATGAAACCCTTAAAAACATCGTTTTAAACGATGCTGGCGTTCAAAAGTATCTGAGCGGGAAGAAAATTTCGAAGATCATTGTTGTGAAAAATAAACTTGTGAGCATCGCTTGTGAAGATTAAAACTTTTATATTATTCATCGTTCTCTCAATTTTCGTATTTGGATGCGATAGGAAAGTTAAAAAAGTTCCTATAGCGCATAGTTTATCCTCTGCTGAATATGTTTACTTTATCTCGCAAAGGGATTCGCTTCCGAGTATTTATGGAATTAACTTGACCGACTATAAGATTGAGACAATTTTGCCGGATACATTTGCCGGCGTTTGGGAGATAAAGTTTTCACCTTCTGGGAATGTTGCCCTTTTCAAAACTGCCGATTTTGAGGGAACTGTGGGGGCTGGATTTTTTAGCATAAAAAATCCCCGTATTTATCTTTTTGACATAACAACGGGAGAAGTCGCTCTGCTTAAAACATTTGACGATTCTTGGAGTGTTAAGATAAGATGGCTGAGCGCTGATACGGTTGAAGTTTACAGGATAAGCGGTGGTTATCAAACAGGTGAAAATTTCAAGCTCGAAATTTACGGGTTTGATCCAGATGGAAGCTTGCTCTATGTAAAAGAGAAAGAGTATGATTGGAGAAAAGGCGAATTCCCTGAAGAAATATTGGATTTAAAGTTAAATGCGCCCGATGGCAAAATGAAAATTGAAATAAAGGAAGACTCAATACTTGGTGTTAAGAAAATTTACCTTTTGAGCGAATTTAATAGGTTTGAAATTTTCGAAACCAAGTGGAAAATAGAGCAACTTGAATGGAGTCCCGATGGAATGTATCTTGTTTTTAGAATTGTGAATATAACATCTGAAGCGGTTGAAAGAAGGGATGTTAAAACTGGAGAGCTTTATTTTTTTGATGTCGAAAAAAGAAATCTTTACAAGATAAGCTCAGGGAATGGGCTTTTCAACTTCAGATTTATAAATGACACGCAGATAATTTTTGATAAGGGATTTGAAAGGGATGCTGAAATTTATCTGTATGATCTTTTTGAGAAAAGGACGAAGCAATTAACGAATGATCGTTTCCCCGACGGTGTATTTGGGATTCCAAAAATTTTTGGTTTCAGTGCATAGTTATGGAAAATAAGAAAAAAACATTATCGGTTGCGGTAATTGCTGGGAATGAGGAAAAAAATATTGCAGATTGTCTTGAAAGCGTCAAATGGGCTGATGAGATAATCGTTGTTGACTCCGAGAGCAAAGATAGAACTGTTGAGATAGCGAAAAGATATACGGATAAAGTTTTTGTTAAGAAATGGGAGGGATATGCCTCCCAAAAACAGTTTGCAATTGGAAAGGCGACTTGTGATTGGATTTTAAGTTTGGATGCTGACGAAAGAGTTTCTCAAGAGCTTAGAAAGGAAATTGAAAACATACTTGAAAATGAAACGGAGTGCGATGGTTTTTATGTTCCGAGAAGGAATTTTTTTCTTGATAGATGGATAAAGTCCTGCGGGTGGTATCCTGATTATCAACTTCGCCTGTTCAGAAATGGGAAAGCACACGTGACGCCGAAAAAAGTTCATGAAGGATTTGTTGTTGATGGAAAAGTTGGTTATTTAAAGGGAGATTTAATTCATCTAACCCATGTTGATTTATTCGATACCTTTGAGAAAATAAATCATTATTCGAGCCTGAGTGCGGAGGAAAGAGTAGGAAAAGGGGTGGTGAAATGGTATCACATACTTTTTGCTCCTTTTCTTGCTTTCTTGAGTCATTTTGTTTTAAAGCGTGGGTTTTCGGATGGGGTTTATGGATTGATGGTTTCTTTAAATCATGCTATGACGAAATTACAAACATATATGAAGATCTGGGAAATTCAAAATGTTAAATCAAAAGGCGAAAATAAGAACGAGAGATAATTTCCGCGTTTTTTTAAGAGTGTTAAGTTATGCCAGACCCTACTGGAAGTACCTTGCTTTATCCTTTTTTTTCACAATTTTGTTTTCCATTTTTAGTGGCGTACCAACTTCTCCTGCCATTCCGCTTTTTGGGAAGTTTTTCTCGCAGGATTATATATCTGCGCTCGAAAAAATAGGGGGTTCTTCTCAAGGTGGATTTTTAGGAGCGATGAAAAGAGAGTTTTTCGGGTTTTTGTTTAGATATGTTTTTTCGGGGACGCATTCGGAAGCTTTGATAAAAATTTGCCTTGTTATAGTTCTTGCATTTTTTCTTAAAAATGTCTTCGGTTATTTTCAATCGTATTTCATGGCTTATGCCGAACAGGGGCTTATAAAAGATATAAGGAATGCAGTTTACAAACATTTGCATACCTTATCGCTTGGATATTTCACAAACGAAAAGACAGGAAATTTAATCTCAAGGATAACAAATGATGTCGCGGTGATAAATACTGGGATTTCAGCAACATTTTTAAATCTTGTGAGGGAACCGCTGTTGATAATTGTTTTTCTTGGCATCGCGCTTTCTTTGAGTTGGCGCTTAACTCTTTTGTCTTTGCTTGTTCTGCCTTTTGCGCTCTATTTTATAAGCAAGCTTGGTTTGAAAATACATAAAGAAAGTTGGACGACGCAAGAACGAATGGCAGATATAACTTCGGTTTTGCAGGAGACGATTACGGGGATAAAAGTTGTAAAAGCGTTTGGAATGGAGGAATTTGAGAATAAAAAGTTTCAGAAGGAAACATGGAGATATTTTAAATCGTTGCTTAAAATCGTGAGGATAAGAAATCTCGCAAGTCCAATAACTGAATTTTTAAGCGTAGTTGTTGGAGTTGTTATAATTTGGTATGGGGGGATGCAAGTCCTTGAACTTGGAACGATGAGGGCAAGTGAATTTTTAACCTTTTTGATAGCGATATTTCAGATAATGCCTCCTGTTAAGGAGCTTACGAGCGTGAATAACAGAATTCAGGAATCAACAGCAGCTGCTAAACGAGTTTTTGAAGTTCTTGATATCGAGCCCGAGATAAAGGAAGATAAGAATGCAATTGAGATTGAAGAGTTTAAAGATAAAATTGTTTTTGAAGATGTGTGGTTTTCATATAACGGACAGAGCGATGGTGATTTCGTGCTTAAAAATATAAATCTTGTCGTTAAAAAAGGTGAAATACTCGCGATCGTTGGACCAAGCGGTGCTGGGAAATCAACGCTTGTTGACCTGATCCCGCGGTTTTATGATCCGGTGAAAGGAAGAATTACGATTGATGGGATTGACCTCAAGTTATTGAAGATAAAATCTCTGCGCGATAAAATTGGCATCGTCACGCAGGAGACGATTTTATTTAACGACACTGTGAAGAATAATATCGCTTACGGTCTTGATGATTGCCCTATGGAAAGGATAATTGAAGCAGCGACCGCAGCAAATGCGCATGACTTTATTATGCAACTTCCTTATGGGTATGACACAATAATAGGTGAGAGAGGAACAAAGCTTTCTGGTGGACAAAGGCAAAGAATTTCAATAGCAAGGGCACTTTTAAAAAATCCACCCATTTTAATTCTTGATGAAGCAACCAGTAACCTTGACACCGAGTCAGAAATCCTTGTTCAAGAAGCGATTGAAAGATTGATGAAAAATAGAACTGTTTTTGTGATAGCACATCGCCTCTCAACTATAAGAAATGCTGATAGGATAATTGTCCTTGAAAACGGCAGAATTGTTCAGGAGGGAAGACATGAGGAATTGATAAAACAGGATGGGCTTTATCGCAAACTTTATGAGATGCAGTTTAATCTTAATTCTTAATACAATCAAATTTTGGTTTCCGTAAAATAAACTCTGGTTTACGATTGAACTTTAAAAAATTAACTTCTTCGAAAATTTATGATTTGTTGACATATCTTTTCTTAACCCTTCAAGTTGCAAGTATATTTTTTTCAATTGCTGTGTCATCAATTTCGTTTGCCATTGCGGGGTTGCTTTTCGTTTTGAAGATTCTTTCAAATCGCGATGAGATAAAAAATTTTAAAACAACGCTTGATTTATTTTTTCTTGCTTTTATCGTAGTTGAAATTTTAAGTGCAATTTTTTCCGAGTATAGCTCTGAAGCTTTTTACCATGCGAGGCGTGTGCTTTTGATATTGGTTTTCTATATGGCAATTTTTGTCTTCAAAGATGTAAGAAAAATTTACAATACAATATTTGGGCTTGGAATTGTAGCAGCGATTGTTTCGGTGATTGAGATTGTAGTTTATTATATTCGACCTGATATAGTTTGGCTTGGTGTTTTTCAAATTTCGATGACAGCTGGGGAATTGAAAATGATGATTTTGCTTTTGCTTTTTCCGTTATACCTTGACAGGGAAATAGCCTTCAAAAAAAGAGCCTTGATACTTTTAATCATAGCTCCAATATATCTTACATTTCTTTTAACCTTTGTCAGGAGTGCATGGCTTGGGTTTGCGGTGGGATTGTTGGTGATTGTCTTCTTGAGGTATAGATATTTTTTCCCGGGTTGGGTGTTTCTTGTCGCGGTGTTTTATTTTTTCTTTCCATTAAAATATCAATATGCTCAGTTTTCAGATGTGGCGAAATCTGAGACGACGGTCGCAAGATATATGATGTGGAAGACTGGTTTTAGAATGTTTGCTCATAGACCTTTGCTCGGCTACGGTGATATTGATCTTTACAAAATTTATTTAAGGTTTAGACCTAATCCAGAACCCGACGAAAGACATGGGCATCTTCACAATAATTTTATAATGTGGCTTGTATTGTTTGGGATCGTCGGTTTCGCTGTTTTGAGTGGGCTTTTCATAAAAATGTTGTTTGATATGTTTGTCTTTTATAAAAGTTTCGCATTGACCCCCATGTTAAGAGATTTTATCCTTGCAGGGATCGGTGTCTTTTTCGCATTTCATGTAAGTGGGATGTTTGAATGGAGTTTTGGAGATGCTGAAATAATGACAATTTTTTGGTTTGTTGTGGGGATAGTTTATTCTGTAAATAAAAATTTTTAAAGTGAAAGATGAAGCGTAATCTTGAACTTTTATATGTTATCTCAACGCTCAGCTGGGGTGGGCTTGAAATGTATATCTTGCAAATTGTAAATGGGCTGGTGAAAAAGGGGCATAATATAACGGTCGCTTGCAACTCCGCAGGGAAATTATTTCAGGAGTTAACGAAGACTTTTAACGGCGAAAAAAGAGCAATTGAAATTGTTAACTTGGGCGATAATTTTTTTAAAAATTTGAAGACATTGTTGAAAATTTTGAAGCGGAAAAAGTTTCATGTAATTCATGTTTTTCGCTCAAGCGATTTGAAGTTTGTTGCCTTGGCTTTAATTTTGCGGGGTGATGACTCAGCGATCATCTTAGACCCACAAATTGGAGTTGGCGTTAAGAAAAAAGATTTGTTACATAAGATGTTATATAGGAAAGTTGATGCTATGATAGCAATTTCAAAAGATGTTATGAATGGTTTTTTGCGGAATTTGCCGGTGAATGTTGGTAAAATAAAGCTTGTTTATCCGGGGATTGATGTTGAAAGATTCAAATTTAGGGATGAAAGTCGTAGGAGGATAAGGGAAGAATTTGGTCTTGGGGATGAGATCGTAATTGGCGTTGTAAGTCGTTTCAGCCCCGGAAAGGGACATGAGGAATTGTTCAGAGCGTTTAAAATTTTAATGGGTGAATTTAATAATGTGAAGTTGTTGGTTGTTGGTGGGTCAACCGTTGGAGAAGTTGATTATTTTAGAAGTTTACAAAAGCTTGCGGATGAGCTTGGGATTAATAATAAAACGATATGGGTTGGGTTTAGGAAAGATGTTCAAGATGTTTTATGTGCATTTGATATTTTTGTGGCACCTTCTCATGCGGAAGCATTTGGGCTTTCGCTTGTTGAAGCGATGGCAACTGAGTTGTCGGTCGTTGCTACAAGAAGCGCTGGATTTTTGGATATAATTTCAAATGGGACGAATGGATTGTTCTTTGAAAAAGGGAATTACGAAGATCTTGCTGAAAAAATTAAACTTCTGATAAAGGATAAAGAATTTGCAAAACAACTTGGTAAAAAAGCAAGGGAGACAGTTTGCGAAAAATTTAGTTTTGAAAGATATTTAAATGAAATTGAAGCCTTATACTTTGATCTCGTCAAGTTAAAACAAATGGAGGTGCAAGATGTTCAACATAGCAAGCCCTGAGGATATAAAAGCTGGAAAGGTGACGGATATATATTTTGAAAGAGCGATAAATGTTTTGAAGGCGAAAGGGGTAAATAAATATGTTAAGGCTGAATTTGTTGTTAAGAAATTCCCATCAAATTATCGATGGGGAATCTTTGCTGGGCTTGATGAAGTTTTGACGCTTCTTGAGGGTTTGCCTATCACGGTTAAAGCAATGCCTGAAGGAACTGTTTTTAGGACGAACGAGCCAGTTATGACCATTGAGGGAATGTATCTTGATTTTGCTGTCTATGAAACGGCAATTCTTGGGTTAATATGTCAAGCATCCGGTATTGCAACTAAAGCAGCAAGGTGCAAACTTGCAGCAGGAGATAAAATTGTCGTTCATTTCGGCGCAAGGAGAATGCATCCGGCGATAGTTCCTATGATTGATAGAAGTTCTTACATTGGGGGATGCGATGGTGTCGCAACTCCAATTGGGGCGAAGTTTCTCGGAATTCCGGCAAGTGGAACGATGCCTCACGCGATGATCTTACTATTCGGAGATACGCTTGAAGCTGTAAAGGCATTTGATGAAATAATTGATCCTAAAGTCCCAAGGATTGCTTTAATTGATACGTTTACAGATGAAAAGTTTGAAGCAATTCGCGTTGCAGAGGCTCTTGGGGATAAACTTTACGGTGTTCGATTTGACACTCCGAGCTCGAGGCGTGGAAATTTCCTTGCGATTTTGAAAGAGGTTAGATGGGAGCTTGATATAAGGGGATTTAAGAATATTAAAATTTTTGTAAGTGGTGGGGTTGATGAGGAAATGATAAAACAGTTAAATGAAGTTGTTGACGCATATGGTGTTGGGACGACGATAAGCAGTGCCCCTGTGCTTGATTTTGCTATGGATATAGTTGAGATCGAAGGGAAGCCGATGGCTAAACGCGGGAAATTGTCTGGGGAAAAACAGGTGTATATAAATGAAAGCACAGGTGAAAGAATAGTTGTCCCAGCGAATGAGAAATTTGATAGGGAAGGTTTTAGACCGCTCCTTGAAAAGGTAATTGAAAATGGGAAAGTTTTGAAACCATCGCCCGAACCATCAGAGATAAGAAATTATGTCCTAAGGCAAATTAAAAACTTAACCCTTTAAAAAGTGAAAAAATTTCTTTTTGTTTTAGTCGCACTTCAATTCGTCGTGGCTTTTTCACAGGATCAAAAAAATCAGATGATAAATCAGGCGGAGTTTTTTATCGCAAATGGTGAAATTGAGAAGGCTATAAAAATTTACAGTGAAATTTTTAAAGAGGAGCCGAATAATTTTAAAATTGCAAGTCGGCTCGCAGAGCTTTATCTCTGGACTGAAAATGTGCACGGCGCAATTAATGTTTATGAGACGCTTTTGAAAAATGGCATTTCTAATTATGATGTTCTAACCAAGTTGGGACAATGGTATTTATGGAATGGAAGACAAAAGGATGCGATAGCAGTTTATGAAAAGCTTGTGCAAATGTATCCCGACACCATTGACTTCTATAGAATGCTTGCTAAACTTTATGTTTGGAACGATAGGGCTCGCGACGCTATACCGATTTACGAAAAAATAATTGAACTCGATCCAGAAGATCACGAGACGATGGTTCAGCTTGCTCAACAATATGTATGGAACGATCAACAGTTGAAGGCAATTCCTCTTTATAAAAAACTCGTTAACATATTTCCAGATAGCTTAAACTATCATTGGCTTTTGTGTCAACTCTTGGTGTGGAATTATAAGGTTAGTGATGCTAAAAACGAGCTTAAAAAATTTTTGAGAAAATTTCCGGGACATAAGGGAGCGCTTGAACTTGCGGTGCAGTTGTATTATTACTCAGGCGAATGGGATGAAGCAAACAATTACGCAAAAATGCTTCTTAACATTGACTCGCAAAATCAGATCGCGATAAAGATAATTGATGAAATAAGGTCGAAATATTCCGACCATCTTGTTGCAGATGTGAAATTGTTTAAGGACACAAATAAACTTGAAAGGGCAACATATCCTTTTGAAGCAAAGATTTTTCTCAACAGATTCTGGGAGATAGGTTTGAATTTGGAAAGGGTTCAAATTTTTGATGGTAGGGTTCAAGAGAGAAGGTTTGGATATGGGGGTGTTTTTCGAGGTAGATATAACTTCAGCCCGGGGAATTATTTTGAGTTAGAAACCGGGATGTTCAAATACGAAACGATAAATTTTCCGGTATGGCGATTTACATTTGGTTTAAATTTATTTGATAGGATTTATCCGCAGTTCATTTATAAGAGGAGCGAAAACAGAGAAGGGGCTAAGGCGATAGGTGAAAAAATTACAATTGATAACTTCACACTTACAATTTACAACCAAATTTTTAATTCGCTTGGTTTGAGTTTGCTCTTTGATTATGGAATTTACTCCGATGGAAATATCAAAAGGACATTCGGAAGTTATCTTAATTTGTTTATCTTGAGGAAAAATCCCCAGGTGTTATTCGTTGGTTTTTACTCCTTTGAGGACTTTGATTCAATTTATGTCAATTCGTTGCCGTATTGGACTCCGAATAATCTTTCGACATATTGGGGCGAGATAAATATTGAGCAAAATCTTTTTAAATGGTTTACAATTGGGGTTGCTGGGGCAGTTGCAAAGAATCCGAAATATCCAACCTCTTTGAACTATAGAATTTTTGGTAAACTTACTTTCGGAAAATTTGATTTTTGTGGTCAATATGAAAAGTATGGCTCAACGGTTTACAATTACAGATTTTTTAGAGTTTGTGCGAGATTTAGGTTTTAAAGTTTTTTTGTTCAGCTTCTTCAAAAGAAGCAAGCCTATTAGCAGGAGGGTTCCGAATGGTAAAAGCAAAATAAGAATATATTTCCAGTTTATCTTTCCATCGCGGCGTTGTTCTTGTCCCTCCTCGATGATCTCGTCAAGATATTCGGATAGATATTGAGGTCTTTTTGATTCCTTCATATTGTTTATTTCATCTATGATTTTTAGTTGTTCATCTTTAATTTAGCAAAAATTTTAGGATTTTTGAAGTGATTTGGGTTAACATTTTGATTTTTGGGGCTTAATTTTTAAATTTTCAAGGCAAATTAACAAAAAAAATAGGTGATAAATGGCAGTTAAAATCTCCCCCACCGAAGTTCACAGCACTTTAGCAAAGCACATACTCGTTGATGGATTTGAAATGGTTCTTGACCTTAAAAACAGTCAAGGCAGGCGCCTTGTCGACGCAAAAACGGGAAAAACATATCTCGATCTATTTTCATTTTTTGCTTCCTCAGCTCTTGGCATGAACCATCCGAAATTGCTTGAAAGAGATTTCCTTGAAAAATTAATGCTTGTTGCAGTTAATAAGCCAACGCTTTCAGACATCTATCCAGTTGAATATGCAGAATTTGTTGAAACATTTTTCAAGCTTGCTGTTCCAGATCATTTTAAATATGCATTCTTTATTGAGGGTGGGGCTCCCGCGGTTGAGAACGCGCTGAAGGTCGCTTTTGACTGGAAGATGCAGAAAAATCTTGAGCGTGGGTTTTATAAGTCAGTTGAAGATGAATCAAAAATGGTCGTCATACATTTTCGTCAGGCATTTCATGGACGTCTTGGCTATACGCTTTCACTTACCAATACAGATCCGATAAAACACAAATATTTCCCCAAATTTAAGTGGCCTCGTATTCATAATCCAGCAATTAGATTTCCACTTAATGAGGAAAATTTGAAGAAGGTTGAAGAAGAAGAACGACTTGCATTGAATCAGATAAAAGAGGCGATAAAAGAATATGGACATAACATTGCTGCTTTGATAATTGAACCGATCCAAGCTGAGGGTGGCGATAATCATTTTAGAAAAGAGTTTCTTGTTGCCTTGCGCGAGATTTGTGATGAAAACGAAATTATGTATATAATGGATGAGGTTCAGACCGGCGTCGGTTTGACGGGTAAGATGTGGGCACATGAGCACTTTGTTAAGCCTGACATAATTGCCTTTGGGAAAAAAACTCAAGTTTGCGGAATTCTCGTGAGCGAAAGGGTAGATGAGGTAAAGGATAATGTTTTTCATGTTTCGAGCAGGATAAATTCAACATTTGGGGGAAACTTAACAGATATGGTAAGATTTGCGAGGATACTTGAAGTCATTCATGAAGAGAATTTACTTGAAAATGCAAGGGTTGTTGGAGAACATCTTTTAAATAAGCTGGTTGAGATCCAGAATGAATTTCCGGAAATTATTTTAAATGCTCGTGGTCGTGGGTTGATGTGCGCATTTGATTTGCCAGACGCCGAATTTAGGAAAAAGTTTTTGAAAAAGGTTTATGAAAATGGTGCTGTAATGATCGGTTGTGGGGAAAGGTCAATAAGATTTAGACCGCCATTGACAATTACAAAAGATGAAGTTGACGAGGGAATAGAGATAATAAGGAAATCACTCCTTGAGTTAAAAGATTAGTTCTTAACACAATTAAAATGCGACGCACTATAAGGCACGCCGTAAATCTTGAAATTTATAAATAGGCTTATTCACCTTCGTCGACTTGACAATTAGAGTTTTACTTCTTACATTATAGCAAAACTGTTAGTTAATTTTAAGGTTTTGTGGAAGCGGAGGACCTTGATGTATTTCTAAAACAATTTAAAAGGAGGTTTGTATGAAGGAGATTAAAAAGGAAGCGATGAGTGTCGCAACTAAAGTTGACACTCATGGGGAAGAAACTTTGCCCTTAGATAAATCTGTGGGGAAAGGTTTAAGATTTCATAGATTTTTTACAAAGCCGGGCGTTCATCCGTTTGATGAAATTATGTGGGAAATAAGAAGTGCGGTGATAACGAATGAAAAGGGGGAAATTGTTTTTGAACAGAAGGAAGTTGAAGTTCCCAATTCTTGGTCAATGCTTGCAACGAACATAGTCGCGTCGAAGTATTTCCACGGTCAAGTTGGCACTCCCGAAAGAGAATATAGTGTTAAGCAGTTGATAGAAAGAGTTGTGAGGACTATAACCAATTGGGGGATAAAGGATGGATATTTTGCAAGCGATGAAGATGCTGATATTTTTTATAACGAGCTTACTTATTTGCTTGTGAATCAATATGCCTCTTTCAATTCGCCTGTTTGGTTCAATGTTGGGATTGAGGAAAAACCGCAAGCTTCTGCCTGTTTTATAAATTCAGTTCAAGATACGATGGAATCAATTCTTGAGCTTGTGAAAACCGAGGGGATGCTTTTCAAATATGGCTCTGGCACCGGGACAAACTTTTCAACGCTTCGTTCATCAAAGGAAAAACTTTCTGGCGGTGGGATTGCAAGTGGTCCGGTTTCATTTATGCGTGGGTTTGATGCCTTCGCAGGTGTTATAAAAAGTGGTGGAAAGACCAGAAGAGCTGCAAAAATGGTTATACTTAATGTCGATCACCCTGATATTATTGACTTCATTAAGTCAAAAGCTGAGGAAGAGAAGAAAGCTCATGTTTTAATAAAAGCAGGTTATGATCCTGGGTTTAATATCCCTGGTGGTGCTTATGATTCTGTTCAATTTCAAAATGCGAATCACTCCGTCAGGGTGACGGATGAGTTTATGAAGGCAGTTCTTGAAGATAAGGAATGGCATACAAGGTATGTTACAACTGGGGAGATATGCGATACATATAGGGCGAGAGATATAATGCGTATGATAGCTGAGGCAGCGTGGCTTTGTGGGGATCCCGGAATGCAATTTGATACAACGATCAACAATTGGCATACATGTCCAAACACAGGCAGTATAAATGCGAGTAATCCGTGTTCTGAATTTATGTTTCTTGATGATACCGCCTGTAATCTTGCTTCTTTAAATTTGATGAAATTTAGAAAGGAAGATGGGAGGTTTGATGTTGAAGCATTTCGCCGTGCGGTGGATATTTTGATAACTGCTCAAGAGATAATAGTTGGTAATGCAAGCTATCCAACGAAAGCGATCGAAAAAAATAGTTACGACTATAGACCTCTCGGGCTTGGATATGCAAATCTTGGGGCTTTATTGATGTCGCTTGGGCTTCCATACGATAGTGAGCCAGCGCGAGCTTATGCATCTGTAATAACTGCAATTATGACTGGTGAGGCATATAGACAATCGGCTTTGATCGCAAAAGAAATGGGTCCTTTCAAGGGTTATGAACTTAACAGGGAACCAATGCTTGGCGTGATAAGGAAACACTTTTCATATGTGGATAAGATCGATAAAAACTTAATTCCCGAAGAGTTGTATGAATCTGCTAAAAAAGTCTGGGCTGAAGCTTATGAACTTGGGCAAAAATATGGCTATAGAAATTCGCAGGTGACAGTTATTGCGCCAACTGGAACAATTGGATTTATGATGGACTGTGATACGACTGGCATTGAACCGGACATCGCTCTTGTTAAGTATAAAAAGCTTGTCGGTGGTGGATTTTTGAAGATTGTAAATAACACGGTTCCACTCGCTTTAAAAAAGCTTGGCTATACAGACAAGCAGATAAAAGAGATAGTTGATTACATTGATAAAAACGACACCATTGAAGGAGCCCCACATTTGAATCCTGAGCATTTACCAGTTTTTGATTGCGCATTTAAACCAGCTAAGGGGAAGAGATTCATTCACTATATGGGGCATGTTAAGATGATGGCAGCTGTTCAACCATTTATATCTGGGGCTATTTCAAAAACAGTTAATATGCCTAACGATGTGACGGTTGATGATGTCATGCAGTTGTATATTGACGCATGGAAAATGGGACTTAAAGCGATAGCAATTTATCGCGATGGCAGTAAAGGGACCCAGCCACTTTCTACAAGTATTGATGATGAGAAGAAAACTTCTGCTGGCGAAGAAAGGAAAGTTGAGTTTAGACCTGTGCGCCGTCGCCTTCCGGATGAGAGAAATTCAATCACGCATAAATTTAGCGTCGCCGGTCATGAAGGATATATAACTGTTGGAATGTATCCTGATGGAACTCCTGGGGAAATTTTCATCACGATGAGCAAAGAAGGTTCAACGCTAAGTGGATTGATGGATGCCTTTGCAACTGCAATTTCACTTACACTTCAGTATGGAGTACCTTTGAAAGTTCTCGTTGATAAGTTTAGCCATATGAGATTTGAACCAAGCGGATTCACGAATAATCCTGAGATACCAATTGCAAAATCAATAATTGACTACATTTTTAGATGGCTTGGGAAAAAATTTTTGAAGCCGGAAGAACAACCAAGCAATATTGATCGTACAGATATTTTAAATGAGAATATTTTAAATGAGATTTATTCATCACCAGAAAAATCTGCTTCAAGAAGCGAAGCAGTTGAGAAATATGAAAAGCAAGTCTTTGAAATTCAATCTGATGCTCCGCCGTGCCCAAGCTGTGGGGCGATAATGCAAAGATCCGGCTCTTGTTATGTTTGTACGAATTGTGGTTCAACCAGTGGTTGTTCGTAAATTAAATCAGGCATCCCTTTGGGATGCCTTTTTTGTTTTAAAATAAAAAAAAGCTACTTATTAATGAAGTAGCTATTTGGCGGAAGGGGAGGGATTCGAACCCTCGGTAGG
>JBKBWH010000029.1:12906-13358 GCA_046289115.1 Candidatus Kryptonium sp. | reverse complement strand
GATCTTTTCTTCTAAACCATAATCTAACCTTATGCCTGTTATTATTGAGTAAAACTGAAAGCGCCGTGCCCCAACTACCAGAACCAATGATGGATACATTCATAATTTTTTCCTAAAACTTAACTTGTTTTCATTTCCAGCAAGAAGTCGCTCAATGTTGCTTCTGTGTCGCAACACAATGATAACAGCAATTACGCTACCAAATATCAAAATTGTAAAAAAGTCATGATGCTTAAATTTTAAAATCTTTTCGATGAAAATAATTACAAACGGAAAAGAAATTGCAGCTATAATCGAACCAAGCGAGACATATCGCGTTAAAGCAACAACGACAACAAAAATCAAAAAAGAAATCAAAGAAACTAAAGAAAAACTAAATGCTAAATTTATTGTACAATCAACTAATCTTGCACATGGTGTTGACTATAAAACTTTAGTTAAATCTATTTTGG
>JBKBWH010000029.1:0-12896 GCA_046289115.1 Candidatus Kryptonium sp. | reverse complement strand
TCGTCCATATATGTCCAATCACAGCAAAACATCCAGCAATTATTTGAAGCGTTGCCAAGTTAAGAACCAAAGCATCGCTATAAAACCATCTCGCTATAAAAGCAGTTGCAAAGAAACCTTTAAAAGCATCAAATAAAATCACAAAAATTCCCCACCCTAATCCAACTACTCTTATAACATTTGTTCCACCGGGATTGCCACTGCCGTAATTTCTTATATCAATTCCTTTCACAAGCTTCCCGACGATTATGCTCGTTGGAATTGAGCCCACAAGATAACTTAAAACAATAGCCAAGACAAGATTGAGCATTTGTCCCTAATTTTTTATTTCAAAATATTGCAAGCAAATTTAAAAAATTTTCACCTCAAAAATAAAAAGGGCGTGCAAAAAGCACGCCCCATATGTTAAGCAAAGTTCAAATCCTCACCTTGACACAAAAAGATCAACCACGCCTTTCAACGCTTCAGCTGGAATTTTGGGCAGTTGATATTTGCCCTCAGCAATTGAAGAAGTTGGCAATTGAATTCCGGGCAACGACATCACATCAACATAAGGAATATTGGAACCAAACTTGGTATTTATTGCCTTGATAAATTCGTTCGCAATTATCCCATGACCGCGATTTGACGGATGGACACCATCCAAGCTGAAAAGTCCACCAGTTATAAAATCGGTCGTGAATTTAACGCCGGCGATCTCAAGCCCATGCGCTTTAACCTCGTTTAACCTTGAATAGATGTCAACCTTTACAGTTCTTCCAGCTCTTGATGGGTTCGCTAAAACAGTGTCAATTATCAAATTAAATTTCTGAATCGCTGCTCTTGCAACCGAAACTTCACTTGCATCAAGTATATATTCATTGGGTAGTGGTTTCCCTGCATTAGGAAGTTGATTAAATGGCGGAACATTCGGAAGCCCATATCCAGTTGCAATTAAAGAACCTGCGGTAAGTAAAACCAAATCTCCGGGTCCAAGCTGAGCTGGCTGACCACCCTTTATACCAATTAAAGGTATCAAATTACCCTGCGCATCTCTCACAGGTTGACCCGTATTTGGATCAACGATAAACCACGGTATCGTTGTGAAAAATGGAATTACAGTTACATCAGGGATATTTGCTACAGCAATTTTCACCGTTAAATTAATCTTAAGGAGCGAGTCAATCGCCTGCCTGAAAAGAAGTTGGAAAATCACATCTGGAGTTGGGAGTTTCCCAGTCGGATCAGTTCCCCTTGTCCCACCGCTTGTAGCATAACCGAGAACATCATTATTCCCCATCCAGAAAAATACAAATGTTGGATTCAATGCTTTAGCCTGATGAAACATAGTTGGTCCCAATGCCTTGCTCCTTAGTACAATTGGGAAAAACGGATTGTTTCTCTGAACTGACTTAGCTGCGAAATCAGTTGTATCAAGAACATCATAGAGGATAGCACCTGGAACCGCAAGATTGTTAAATGGCGCAGGATGAGTTGAATTTTTAGGGGAACCAGTGACCAGTTTCTGCTCAAGTTGAAGCGGTGTAAGTGAAGTCAAACGCAACCTTGTACCAATGCCTGGTTCATTAATCAACGGTTGAACGAATGTAACATTTCCGCCGGTTTTGTTAATTTGTTGAACGACCAAATTTGGATAAGAATAATTTTGCGCACCCTCAAATAAAGCCCCATCCTGAAAACCAGCAGTTATTGAATTACCAATCGCGACAACCCTTGAAAAGTCAACTTTTCCAAGCGTTGGTGGAGTCCCAACTTCTGAAAATTCCTCGCAGGAATAAAATATGAAAGCAGAAATAAAGATGAAGAAAACCGTCAAAATTCCCGAAAATTTAAATTTTCTTATCATAGCACGAAACCCATTTTTAGTTTTCAATTTAAAAGTTTAAAAAAGTTTATAAGAAAAGTTTATCCCAAGCAGATGAGCGCTTGCGTTATAAACCCCATCAAAACCAACGACAGTCCCAATGACTTCTCTCTGCTTAAACCTTACAAACATATATCCTAAATCAATCGTTAAATTCCCCATCGTATATCCAGCCCCCAATGTAAATTCCCATCTGTCAGAATCAGGCAAAGACGGTTCAACATATTTATCATCAATTGGATTTTGATCATACGCAATTCCACCTCTCAACGCAAAACTTCCAAAACGATACTCTAATCCAGCTTTATAAATTGAAACATCCTTATAATACCTTTCAAGTTTTTGATCTCTTTGAGCTGAGGTTTCAGTTTCAAAATCAATCTCAACAACATCATAAGAAGACCATCTTGTAAATTGATAACCGAGTTCAAAGGTTACATTTTCACTCGAGAAACCTATACCTGCCAGTATAACATCAGGCATTTTAACGCTTGTCTTAATGTTTCCACCTGGAAGGAGCGCATTAAGAGATGCAGGTTTTTTGAAATCTGCTGTCCCAGAGTAATTAACTTTAACCTGTGAACGATATGAAAATCCAACAGACACAGGATCAAGTTTCAGCAACCATCCAACATTAAAACCAACACCTGTCCCATCGCCAGACAATTTAACATCAACCTCTGGCGTAAATGATGGGATTTTTCTCGTCAATGTAACAGTGCTATAAACAAAATCAAAGCCAGCGCCAATAGAAAGTTTATCCGAAAACTTATAAGCAATGGTTGGATTGATGTAAAATGTTTTTAAATCAGATTCAACGGTTATAGCACGTCCCACCCAATCTTCCGGCCATTTTGAACCAAGCCCGTAAGGGTTAAAAACGCCGATGCCAAGTGCAAAACCATTTTCAAAAGTATGAGTCAAATAAAGATTGCTTGGATAAAAAACTTGCTTCACCATTTTGGTCTCTTGAGTTGTATTAAATTGATAAGGACCGCGAAATCTTGCGGATGGGAATATAAGCGTCGTTCCAATTGAAAAGTTTGTTCCTTTCAAATAAGTTAGCCCAGCTGGATTGTAAAAAATGCTAATTGGAGCATAAGATGTGACAAATGCCCCAGCCATCCCGGTGGCTCTTGCACCATGTTCATTAATTTGAAAGCCACCTGCAAATAAAAGATTTGAAAAAACTAAGATTGTAATAAGGCAGGATAAAATAAATCGCATATGTCCTCCATATTTTGTTTAGTTTGTGGAAATTTTTAAAAGAGATGCTCCTTTTTCAACAGCGACCCCTTCGCTTACAAGAACTTCCTCAACGATTCCTTCAAGATCGCTTCTTATCTCGTTTTCCATTTTCATCGCCTCAAGAATCAACAGCTTATCACCAATTTTAATCTGTGAACCGGGCTTGACGAAAACTTTCGTCACAAGACCCGGCATAGGTGATTTAAGGATTTTTTCCTTTCTTGTTTCCCCGGGTGAGGTGCTACGGTAGGAATCTATAAGTTCTTGATACTTCGTTGAAATTTTACAATGATAATCCCCGAAAGAATTAGTTAAAATCGTTGAATCGCCATCAACGGAAAAATTAAATGTGAAGATTTTACGATCAATCGAAAGGGTAATTTGATCCTTTGAGATATTCAAGATTTTAACTTGATGTTTTTGCCCCCCTACTTCAGCCACAAACTCGTCGGCGTTTTCTTTCCTCAGTTCAAGTTCAATATCTAAGTTGTTAACAGTTATCTTCATAGGTCGTTTATTTACGTTTTTCACACATAAATATAAACTAAAAAAATCAATATTTCAAGTGCTGAAAATCCAACCTGCACAATCCGGGAAATGACCTAAGTTGTAAAATTGTCCCTTTCTTTTTAACTTTACTTTTGCAAAGCACATAATTTCAAAAAAATTAAAGTTTCAAATATGCCCTCTAAGTTAATTTTTGAGTTAAGCCGTTCAGGGAGAAAAGGCTATTCTTTGCCCAAAAACGATGTTCCTGAAAAACACATTGAAGATTTAATTCCCCAAAAATTTCTGCGCTCGGTTCCGCCTTCACTTCCCGAATTAAGTGAAAGCGAAGTTGTAAGGCACTACATACGACTTTCAACATTAAACTACCATGTTGACAAAGGTTTCTATCCACTTGGTTCATGCACTATGAAATACAATCCAAAAGTAAATGAAGTTGCTGCATCACTTCCTGGCTTTAAAGACATTCACCCGCACATGGATGACGAGCTCGTCCAAGGGGCTCTTCAAATTATGTATGAACTTTCCGAAATGCTCGCTGAGATAACCGGGATGAAAGCCGTATCACTTCAACCAGCTGCAGGAGCCCATGGTGAATTAACGGGAATTTTAATGATAAGAGCATATCATGAAAAACTTGGAAATCCAAGAAAGAAAATTCTAATTCCTGACTCCGCTCATGGAACAAACCCAGCAAGCGTAACCATCTCCGGGTATACCGCTGTAAGCGTCAAATCAAATGAATATGGAACAATTGACCTTGAAGATTTAAAAGCAAAACTTGATGAAGATGTAGCTGGAATAATGCTAACGAACCCAAACACACTTGGAATCTTTGAGAAAGACATTCTTAAAGTTGAAAAGTTGATACACGATGCTGGTGCATTGATGTATATGGATGGGGCAAACTTAAACGCACTTGTCGGCATAACGAAACCTGGAGATATGGGATTTGATGTGGTTCACTTAAATTTACACAAAACATTCTCAACACCACACGGCGGAGGCGGTCCAGGCTCAGGTCCAGTTGCCGTAAGTGAAAAACTCTTGCCATTTCTCCCCGTCCCAAGAGTTGAGAAAAAAGATGGAAGATTTATACTCAATTATAACTACCCCGACTCTATCGGCAAAATCCACACCTTCTTCGGAAACTTTGGCATTATGATTAGAGCATACACATATATCAGAATGCTTGGAAGCAAAGGTCTTAGAGAAGTAAGCGAAAACGCAATTATCAATTCAAACTATTTACTAAGCAGAATAAAAGATTACTTCGACAGACCCTATCTTGGAAAACCACTTCACGAATTTGTCGTTTCAGGGAGCAGATATAAATTTGAATACAATGTTAGAACGCTTGACATAGCAAAGCGATTGCTTGATTACGGTTTCCACGCGCCGACGATTTACTTCCCATTAATTGTATCAGAAGCTTTGATGATTGAACCAACAGAAACGGAAACAAAGGAAACGCTTGATGCCTTTGCCGACGCTTTGATAAAGATAATCGAGGAAATAAAAACAAACCCTGAAGTAGTCCTCACCGCCCCGCATAACACTCCTGTCAAACGTCTTGATGACGCCTACGCTTCAAAAAATGTAAATGTTTGCTTTAAGGAATAAAACTTAAACCGGGGCGATAGCTTCCATCGCCCCTCTTCTTTCCAAAATTTGCCTTCATACCTAAATTCCTTGAAACACAATCGAACTAAAAAATGTTAAAAATTAAAAGCAAAATAACTTAAGCGGAAATTCAATGAAGAAATACAATCATCTCATAAACGAAAAAAGTCCTTATCTGCTTCAACACGCCGAAAATCCAGTTGACTGGTATCCATGGTGCGACGAAGCTTTTGAAAAAGCAAAAAATGAAAATAAACCAATTTTTCTTTCAATTGGCTACTCAACATGCCACTGGTGTCATGTAATGGAAAAAGAATCTTTTCAAGATGAAGAAGTTGCAAAAATTTTAAATGAAAACTTTATCTCAATAAAAGTTGACAGAGAGGAAAGACCAGATGTTGATTCAGTTTATATGAACATATGTCAAGCGATGACCGGGCACGGTGGTTGGCCCTTGACGATAATAATGACGCCGGATAAAAAACCTTTCTTCGCAGGAACATATATACCCAAACACTCAAAATATAACAGAATTGGATTAATCGATCTCCTTCAAAGAATAGCACAATTATGGAATGAAAATAGAGAAAAACTTCTACTGCTGGCTGACCAAATAACCGATGAAATTAAACAAGCACTCACACATATCCAATCTAAAGAAACTATAGATGAACAAATCTTTACACAAGCTTACGATCAACTTGAATCCCAATTTGACCCAGAATATGGTGGATTTGGCTATGCCCCAAAATTTCCAACCCCACATAATTTGATGTTTCTGTTAAGATACTGGAAAATGACTGGAAATTTAAAATCAATCATAATGGTTGAAAAAACATTGAACTCAATGTCACTTGGCGGAATATACGATCATATAGGTTTTGGCTTCCATAGATATTCAACGGATAGACAATGGATTCTTCCACATTTTGAAAAAATGCTTTACGACCAGGCTTTAATCTCAATAGCATATCTTGAGGCGTATCAAGCGACCGGAAATTTAAGATATAAAAAACTTTGCAATGAAATTTTATCTTATGTTTTAAGAAATCTCACAAATCCAGATGGAGGTTTCTACTCCGCGGAAGATGCAGATAGCGAGGGTGAGGAAGGGAAATTTTATTTGTGGGGATTTGACGAGCTTGAAAGAATACTAAATCAAGACGAACTTAACTTTGTGGTTGAAAAATTTAACATTCAAAAAGAGGGCAACTATTTTGACGAACTAAAAAAAGGAAAAACGGGGAAAAATATATTTCGCCTAACGAGGGAACTTGCTGAAAAAGAAGATGAAATTTGGCAAAAGATAAGACAAAAACTCTTTGAACACAGAGAAAAAAGAATACATCCACTTAAAGACGATAAAATACTCACTGATTGGAACGGATTGATGATTGCAGCATTTGCAAAAGCATATTCCGTTTTAAAAATTGGCGAATATCTCAATGTTGCAAGGAAAGGTGCGGATTTCATCTTAAAAAACCTTTACAAAGACGGAAAGTTGCTTCATAGATTTAGAGACGGCGAAGCCAAAATAGATGGATACCTTGACGACTATGCTTTCTTCATCTGGGGGTTACTGGAACTTTACGAGGCAAGCTTTGAAACAAAATATCTTAAAACTGCAATCGATCTTGCTGAAGTAATGATTCAACTCTTTTGGGATGATGAAAATGGCGGATTTTATTTCACAGATTCAGAAAACAAAGATGTAATTTTCAGACAAAAAGAACTTTACGATGGCGCAACTCCATCGGGAAACTCGGTTGCCCTTCTCGACTTGATAAAACTTGCCAAAATAACGGGTAGAAACGATTTTAACGAAATAGCTGATAAACTTGTTGAAACATTTGCAACGATGATAAAAAAATATCCCTCCGCTTACACCTTCTTTTTATCTTCACTTTCATTCATTCTATCGCAGTCGTTTGAAATTTTTATAGTTGGAAGAAAAAATGAAGTCAGCGAAGTCTTAAAGGTTATAAATTCAAAATTTTTGCCCAATAAAGTTATTTTATTCAAACCATCAGACGAAGAAAGCGACATAACCACAATCTCTCCATTTACTTCGGAATATAAAGAAATCAATGGAAAAACAACGGTTTACATTTGCACAAATTACGAATGCAAAAAACCTGTAAACGATATAAAAGAGCTATCTGAGATGCTTAAAGAGATTTGAAGGTTTTTATCGGTTCCATTATTTCAGGTCTATGATCTTGGCTTCGCAGGGGTTAAGTTTAACATCAAAACTTTTCTCATCAACCTTAACCTTGCCATTAAATCCAATATCCGACCCAACAAAAATGAATTTCTCTCCCATATTATCTATAAAAGGCAAATAAAAAATTTTCCCATCACCGTATGTCTCAATATCTTCATCTGTCATTTTTCCTATCTTTATTACTTCCCCATCAAATTTAACCTTTTCAATTTCCACACCCGATATATAAAGTTTTTTATCAAGTATAAATGCATCAATTTGTGAACCTCTATGAGGCAAATTCTTTAGTCCAAGCCAGCTCCATTCGGGAGGCAGAGATGGTTTTATTCTTATCTTTTCAAAATCAAATGAAAACCCCCATAATCCTTCAATGACAAGCCATACATAAGTTGGTGGCATCCATGGGCTTAGTGTCATCCCCAAACTGATTCCACTTTCACCATGAAATCTTTCTGGAAACTGACCGGGGACAAGATTTTGATAATAAGAAGGATTTTCAGATTCGATCACCCTATAAATGTTTATCAAAGCCTCTCCAACTTTTTCAGGAAAGAATTCCCTCACACCAAAGCCAATCCAAGCTGTCAAATTTGGCCAAATACCACCCATAAGCTGAAAGCCAAACTCAGGATCATAACTTTTTTCTAACTTGCTCACAGTCCTTGCACCATATTCAGTCCATATGTCTGGTTGAATTAGTCTCCTTGAGATTTTATACTTAAAATCCCGATCAAAACCTTTAGAGAAAAACTCTTCACCTTCATCTAACGAATCCCCAACGGCAAAAATTAAAGGGAAGACAAGATCGCCAGTTATATCATGATGCTTGACACCATTTGCATCAATATTTAAAACTGGCAATCCAGTCAGTTTCGAAATTAATTTTTCATAAAAATTCTTTCTTAAACTCTGAACATGATACTTGTACCTTAAAGAATCCTGCTTGTTGCAAAGGTAATGCGAAATTTTTGAAACGAGATTCAGAGCATAGATACATTCGGAATTAATCTCAGTTACATATCCGCTTAAATTATAATTTTCGATAATGTTTCTCCATCCAGTTATACCGTAAACCCCGAAACCATCCGCATTAGAAAAAACCAAGTTATCTTTCAACTGCGATAGAATATAATCAGCGATATTTTTTATCTGGCTATAATTCTCGCGCAATTCGCTCAAATCACATAATACCGAATGATGGTGCAAAGCCCATATCAAAAGCGGCGTATCATCATTCATGTTTAAATTATAATCATAGGGTTTTGGATCAGTTTCATCAGCATGGACATATTCAACAACTTTTCCATTTTTGCATACTCCATATTTAAGTGCAAATTCAATTATTTTATGCGAAAATTTGGGGGTCACATAATCCGAGCCTAAAACAAACCACGCAAGATCCCGCATCACAACTATATCCTGTGGTGGATCATTTGTAAAAGCAAAACCAGATCTATAAAAATGCTCAACCCTACACATATTTACTTTTGCCCATTTAAACCCTGAATTTATCACAGCATTTGGCGTAAAAACATAACTTGTATTTAAAACTTCACCAAGTTCCTCATTAGAAAGTTTAAAAACCTCATCGTAAAGCTCTCTAATATTTTCGTTAAGTCCCTCCTCACCAATTGAATATAAAAACAAAATCTCCGTTTTTTCGCCAGGTCCCAACTCAACCTTTTGACAAGCTTCAATTTTGGTGTCATCAACTTCGGTATTGTAGAAATTAATTCCAGATATCAAAAATCTTTTTTCGCCACTTAGATCAAATGGTTCCACCTCAAAAGAGCCCTCATCTTTTCTAACTATTTTATATCGCTTCTTTTTTTCCTCAACCGATGGCTGCTTAGTAAAAAAAGGAGAATCAACCGCGGGAATAATTATCTCATGATTTATCAAAACATTTACTTCGCCATCCTCATTGTTGACAATTTCTATAACATAGAAAAATTTTTTCAGTTTATCTTTTTTAGCCTCAAAGTGTTCAATTCGGACATATGGGAGAAATGCTTTTTTAGTTATTGAAAATTTTCTCAAGCCACAAAGATATTTTGTCGCCTGCGAAAAAGGCTCAAAAATTGTTTCAGTCGGCTTCAATTTTTCAGCATCAACATAAAATTCAATCTTCCATCTACCACAGTAAAATTTGTTATCAAGGGAATACCACAGACCTTCAAGGTTAGTTTCTCTATCAAAGCGAGCAAACAAAAGAAAATTTCCAAGCGAAGAACCAGTTTTCAGATTTTCAACTTTTCTAATATATTTCATCCGGCGTTAAAATTAATTTTGTTTTTGATTACTCCTTTAAACCTACGGTTGCCATGCTTTCAATGAAATATCTTTGAAAGAATGAATAGGCTATAATGATTGGCAGTGCAAGTAAAGTTGCTGATGCAAGTTGAACCCCAAGTTGGCTCCCCGCCTGACCTCCAAGCACAAAAATGGTCACAAGTTGGGGCATGGTCATCAGTTTTTCATTTCTTATAACAATAAGTGGCCATAAAACTTCATTCCAACTCGACATAAAAGTTAAAATTCCCACCGTTGAAACAGCTGGCTTTGAAAGAGGGATTATTATTTTGAAAAGTATTTGCAAATCGTTGCATCCATCAAGACGCGCTGATTCTATCAATGACTCAGGAATCGTTAGGAAAAATTGTCTAAAAACTAAAATTGAAAACGAGCTCATCATCCCGGGCAAAATTAAACCAGCATAGGTATCAACTAGTCCAAGCTTCACTATCAAAACATAAGTTGGGATCAACGTAATTTGAAATGGTATCATCATCGTAAAAAGAATTAAGATCAACAAAAACTCCCTACCCCGAAAATTTAACCTTGAGAGAGCATATCCAACAATTGAACCAAAAAATATAACTGAGAATGTAATTGACACGGAGACAAATAAGCTGTTAAGGAATGCACGAATGATTGGGATTTTTTCGAGAACGATTGAATAATTTTTAAAACTTATATTTTTCGAAAAAATCCATAAGCTCACTATTTCAAACTCTGGCTTTAAAGTCGCAAAAACCATCCATAAGAATGGATAAGCGAAAATGAACGCACCAATTATCAAAATAAAATATGTTAAAATTTTGCCTTTCAATATATCCTCCGCTCAATAAACTTTCTTTGTGCGACCACCACAGCTAAAATTATCAATGCAAAGAAAAATCCAAGCGTTGCTGCATAGCCCATATGGTTAAAATAAAACGCCTGATTATAGATGTAAAGCATAGCTGATAGAGTGCTATCCATCGGTCCACCACCGGTCATAATGTATGGCTCAATGAAAAGTGAAAACCCACCGATCGTTGATAAGACTACCACAAGAACTACTGTTGGATTTAGCATTGGCAAGGTGATTTTAAAAAACTTTTGAAAATTAGAAGCCCCGTCAATCTCTGCAACCTCATAAAGTTCCCTGGGTATGCTCTGTAGCCCAGCCAGGAAGATTACAATGTAAAGTCCAACATTTTTCCATGTCGCCATGACCGCAATTGAAGGCATCGCAAACTCAGGGCTTACAAGCCATGGAATTCTTTTTAATCCAGCCTTGACCAAAACCTGGTTTATAAGCCCAGTTTCATAAGCATACATCTGCTGCCATAAAATAGTCACAACAACACCTGAAACAACAACAGGTAAAAAATAAAGAGATCGGAAAAATCCCCTCATTTTTATCTTTTGATTTAAAAGCTGCGCAAAAAATAGAGCTATAAAAATTTGGAGCGGGATATGGATCGATAAAAAAACTAAAGTATTGAAAAGCGATTTAAAAAATAACTCATCATTAAATAGCCTGACGAAATTTTTAAAACCGATAAACTCCATCGGGGTAGCTATGTTCCACCTATGAAAGATTAAAATAAAAGAGAAGACAAGAGGGTAGGCAACAAAGGTCAAAAAATAAACAACATAAGGTAAAACCATAAAATATCCAGCCCCGCTTTTAATGTTTCTCATCTTGACCATTCAAATATAACATTTATTCTCTTTATCAAACTTTTAACGGCCTCCTCCGATGTTTTCGCCCCATAAACTGCGCAAGCTTCAAATTCCTTTGAGATCACATCAAAAATTTCCTTAAGCTCAATAACCTCATCAATGCCACGAGTGAAAGCAACTTGTTCAGCGAAAAATCTCATCTTGGGATTTCGCTCAAAATATGCCCTGAATTTCTCACTTTCAAGCAAATCTCCCCTTATCGGCAATTGATTACAAATCTCAAGCAAAAGTAAATCAGCTTCCTCACTCACCAAGAACTTAACAAATTCCCACGCCTCTTTTTTGTGTTTTGTTGTGCTAAATATAGCTATATTCTTGGGGTCACCATAGGTATAAACCACACCTTCACCTTTGGGGGTGAAATCATCCGGAACTGGAATGGGAGCGAAACTATATTCAAATCCAGCTGGCTTGTTCATCTCAAGATATGCGATCGTCCATGGACCCGTGAACCTAATTGCAACCTTACCCATCAGAAATGGATCAACTTGAAAGCTTGCTTTTGGAAAATATTTTCCCTCAAAACATTTTTTAAAAAGATCAAAAACCTTTTTAGCTGAATTGAGATCAATTTTTAATTCATCCCCCTCAAAAAACGTCTTCCCACCAGAAGAAGCAATATAAAATGGATAAAAATCAAAAAACCTCTGCCACCATATTGGCCTTGTATCTGTATACCCAGGCCAGATATCAATTTCCCCATCCCCATCTACATCTTTTTTTATTTTTTCACACGCTTTAAAAAATTCAGAATATGTTCTCGGCGGAGCATCGATGCCGGATTCTTTAAAAATTTTAACATTATAAAGCATCATTATTGGATTTGTCTTCCATGGAAATTGATAAAAATGCCCATCTTTGGACTTGAAACTTTCAAGTAGATCAGGGGGAATTCCCCTTGCATTTACAACTGAATCAAAGTCACTAAATTCATCAAGAGGAACAAGTCCCTTCGCTTTTATATACTCAGCAATTGCACCAGGCCAAATATTTGAACAAACATCTGGGGTTGTTCCACCAGCTATAGCAGCAAGCAAAACTTCTTCGGAAGATTGACCTGAGGGAAGTGGTTGAACCTCAACCTTGATATCAGGATGAAGTTGATTCCATCTCTCAACCAACCTTTTCGCCAGCTCAATTTCCTGAGGATTTGCCGAACACCAATACTTCAAACGCACAGTTCCAGGTTCCTCAATCTTATCTTTTTGTGCTGAACAACCAAAGGTCAACATAAGCCAAAACAAAATCAAGCAAAACCTCATTTTATCATGACAAATTTTTTAATTTTTGTGTGATTAAAAGACCTCAAAAAACAAAAATACACACCGCTTGAGAAAGAATCAAACCTTACTTTGAGAATACCGGAATTTCCCTCACTTTGAATGGCACTTGAGGTTAAGTCAAAAATTTCTCTTC
>JBKBWH010000299.1:0-2092 GCA_046289115.1 Candidatus Kryptonium sp. | reverse complement strand
AAGCATCTAAATTTCTCAAATGTAAGTTATGCCTTAAATCGAAAAAATGCAAGAATTAAAAGCGAAAATTATTCAGGATATTCTTTGGCTTGCTCCTCGCCTCTCAAAACTCTTAAAACACCCAATGCAAGCGCTCTCATCTCATCTTCACCTGGAAAAACTAAAACTGGTGCTATAAATGAAACTCTCTCGGTTATCCAATCCACCAACATTTTCGAATTTGCAAGACCTCCAGTTAAGACAATAGCATCAATCTTACCTTTCAAAACCGTCGCCATCGCTCCAATTTCTTTTGCAATCTGATAAGCCATAGCCTCATAAACTTCCCTTGCATATTCATCTCCATTTTGTATTCTTTTTTCAACCTCATCCGCATTGTTCGTCCCAAGATATGCGACAAGTCCCCCTTTGCCCATAACCATTTTTCTTATCTCTTGTTCAGTATATTTCCCAGAAAAGCATAAAGATATAAAAGGTTGAAGCGGGAGCCCACCTGTCCTTTCAGGTGAAAATGGTCCATCGCTGCTTGCATCATTTGCATCAATGATCTTTCCACCTTTAACGGGACAAACAGATATTCCACCACCAAGATGTGCAATGACAAAATTTGCTTCATCAAGATTTTTACCTATCTTTTCACTCGCAAGTCTTGCGACAGCATGGATGTTTAATGCATGCGATAGACTCCTTCTCTGAATCAAAGGATGCCCCGAATATCTTGCAAGCGGTTCAAACTCATCAACCGAGACAGGATCAACTATAAACCCATCAACCCCACCCAACTTGGCAATTTCATAAGCAAGGGCACAACCAAGATTTGATGGATGCTCACCTTGAAAATTAGCTCTCGCGTCTTCGAGCATCTTTTCATTTACGCGATATGTTCCGCCCTTAACTGGTCTCAAAAGCCCGCCGATCCCAACAACAGCTGAAAAATCAGATGGTTTTAAATTTTTCTCCTCCAAAAAATCAAGAATTATCCTTAATCTAAAATCGAACTGTTCCCATAAGGTTTTAAAATTTGAAAGCTCATCGGGCGAATGCCTTAACACTTTTAGATCGACTTGTTTTTCATCTTCAAAAATTGCAACTTTCGTCGAGGTTGAGCCTGGGTTAATTACAAGAATTTTCATCGTTTTAGAAAAGTTTGTTTTAAAGCGAAGAGGTATTGATTAACTCAAAATTCGTTGTTAATTTAACAAAGAAAAAACAATTCATCCAGTCTTGCTCCTAAACAAAAGATACGAAATACTTTCAAAAATTGGTCAGGGCGCGGTTGCCGAAGTTTTCAAAGCATATGACACACTCCTCAATACAACAGTAGCGCTAAAAATTGCAAAACCAAACCCTGTTTCCGAAGAAAAAATCGCAAACGAATTTAAAATTACAACCCAATTTGAACATCCAAATATAATCTCAGCTTACGATTTCGGAACCGTAAGAATCTGCGAAGACCCAAAACTTCTATCAAGAAAATTTATCGTGCTTGAATATTGCGATACTCAAGACATAATCAAGTATCTTTCAAACGCCGAATTAAAAGACAAAATCAAAATTATGTATCAAATTTGCCACGCGGTGCATACAATTCATAAATCTAAACTTGTTCACAGGGATCTTAAACCTGAAAACATATTACTTGACTCAACAACTGGAAAAATAAAAATCACCGATCTTGGACTTGCTATCGGAGCTGAACAAGTAAATCTTAACGAGTTACCCGCTGGAACGCTTTACTATCTCGCCCCCGAAATACTACAGGGTGGTAAATTCGACCATCGCGCTGATATTTATTCGCTTGGGATTTTGTTTTACTACATCTTGAACGGTAAACTACCCTTTGACACAGATGAACCAGTTGAAATTTTAAAGTGGCACCTTTCACCAAGGAACATTAATTTTTTCAATATTCCAGAAAAAATCCAGAAACTTTTAAACTCAATGCTCGCTCCCGATCCATCTCATAGACCCCAAAGCCTCGTTGAGGTTATGAACTTATTAAAAAATTTAACGCCCGACCTGCCCGAGATAAAAAATTTCAAAATTAGAAAACCATTTGGGAAAGATAAAGCACTTAAAAAAGCAATAGAAA
>JBKBWH010000298.1:0-2106 GCA_046289115.1 Candidatus Kryptonium sp. | reverse complement strand
GTTCGTGAAAGTGTAATTCAACAAAGGGCTAAAACAGTCCCGCCGGTTAGTGTTCCTGCGACTCAACCTGCTCAATCTCAACCGGCTGCTGTTCCGCAGGAGCAGAATAAGTAATTTTTAAGCGTTGTTTTGTAAGGGTTGTAAGTTTATAAGTCTTTAGAGTAGTGATGATTAAAATTTAATGTTGAGATTCTATGGGGAGTTATGCATTAAGTGTTATAAGTCAAGCATTTGAGTTCTTGTATGTTCTTTTACCTGTTCTTTCTCTAACAATCCTTGCTTATAAATTCGCTTCTGAAACGGGTAGAAGAACAGGGTCTTCGCTTCTTTTCTTTTCTTTTGTCTTTTACTTTATAGCTGTGTATGAATCCTTTTATATAACGGCGAGATTTGGGATTGTAGTTAGCAGTGAACTTATTTTTCTGCAGGCGATTTATATTTCTGCTGGCGTCTTTCTTGTTTCTGGGGTTATTTCGTTGCGTAATTTCTTTGTGAGGTTCACTGGATTTGGGAATTTAAGTTTGGGTTCTACTTTTAAAAAGATTTCGGCGATTGTGTTTATATTTATCATTTTGTTGTTGCCTTATTTTTTGTCTCAAAAATATGAAGATAATCTTTTTCTTCTTACCGATATTTTTTATGTCATCATTCAGTTGCAATTTTTCGTTGCGTATTTTCTTTTAGGGGATATAATGATGATGAACAAGGGCGTGTGTGAGAAAGCACCTCGCAGAAGCAGATGGATTAGAATATCGTCTCTTTATTTTTTAGTTGAGCCAATTTTATGGTTATGGTTGTTTGGAACGAATATTTCAAACTTAATACTTGATAAAGTTTATTTTGCAACGGAAGTAGCGGGAGCGGTTGTATCTGGATTCTTAACATTTAACATACTTCACATTTTAATTTCCCATTTGCCATCATTGCTTGAGAAATATAAGTCGAAGTATATTCCGATATTGAAATCCGGGATTATAAAGCGACTCACTGTAATGTTAGTTCTCGCAGGAGCTACGGTGATTTTATTTGGAACGTTTGCAACGGGTATATATTTTGACTTGCAAGATCAAGTTTTTACAAGCAGGGTTTCAAAAGATTTTGAGGTGATGAAAGTTTTCGCCCGAGAGACTGAAAGGAATCTTGAAGGCTTAATTTTTAGAGTTAGTTCTATCGCTGAAAGGGGTTTAAGTGATGAAAAAGTGGAAGATACAGCGAAAAGTTTGAGGGAGAGATATTCTGAAATTGTATCAAATATATTTTTCTTTGATGAAAATGGCAAGATTTACTACTCTTATCCTGAGACTGTAGATTTCGCTTTGCCTAAGAGATTTATGAAAGAAAAATTTGTAGCGACGCCGATTTTAGGTGGTAAAAATGGATCTCACTCATTCATTTTGTTCCCACAATTTGGCAAAGATAATAAGTTTTCAGGGGGAATAGGTGTAGAATTTAATTTCGAAAATTTGCGAAACAATTTGAAAAAGATTTTGGAGGGGAGCTCAAGAATTTTATTCCTTGATTCGCAAATGAGGATAATTTCGGCTGATGACACGAAAGTTCTTGGTGAGAGTTTTATAAAGTTTTTAAATTCGCAACTTGATTTACCTCTAAGCATAGAAGCTGGGGATTTGGTTAAACTTGGCAACTTTAATGAAAAAGTTTTTAGGAATTCACGGCGTACTATTTTGAATGTTTCAGTAGTGCCACTTCAGTTTAATTTAAATAGGGTTTTTATGGTTGATTATCATTTTCTCGAGGACTTTAAAATTTTAGATGTTTTGCCAGGGTTTACTTTAGGGAAAATTGCTATGGTTTCGGTTGGGATTTTAATAAGCCTTGCCCTTGTTTTGTTACTAAATTTCAAGCTTTCAGAGCATTTGGAGTTTGAGATTGAGAAGAGAACAGCAGAGCTTTTGAAGTCTGAAGAGAAATATAGGTCAATTGTTGAAAATCCATTTTTTGGTGCTTATTTGATGGATGCTTTTGGATTTAAATATGTCAATGATAAATTCTGTGAGATTTTTGGGTATAGTAAAGATGAGATATTGAATTTGAAAGATTATTCAGTGTTAATTCATCCTGAGGATAGGGAGAGGTTAATGCAAC
>JBKBWH010000297.1:0-2107 GCA_046289115.1 Candidatus Kryptonium sp. | reverse complement strand
AGGAGCCACTCAAGGTATGTGAATATGCTGAGATTTCGTTTCTCCGACGAGAGATTTTTTATTTTTAAAATCCATATCTCAACTGGTTCATCAAGCGGGACAAACACAGTTAACCAAGTTTTAATTCCATCGTTCACGGATTCAATGGTTGTGTATCCAAGCCCATGCCGACATAGATAAAACTCAGGTTCTTTGCAAACAGGTTTAAAAGTAGCTGACCAAAATTTGCCTGATTTATTATCTCTTATGTAAATATACTTGCCCCAGTTATCCCTTATTAAATCCTGTTCCCATCGGGTGATTCTGTTAAGTTGAGCGTGGGTTCTCCAGCTATAACCACTTCCGGTTTGAGAGATTGTAAGCCCATAATCTCCATTGCTTATAACATTGATCCATGGTTTTGGGGTTTTGGGTGTGGTTATGATGAATTCGAGTCCATCGGGTGAAAAATATCCATATGTTAAGTTATCCTTATGGGATTTATATATCAGCTTATGTTGTCCTTGGAACAAGGAACTTTTTAAATTTTTTTTAAAATTCTATCCCAATTGAGAACTTTTGGGTTGAGCCCAGACGACCATGGTCAGCCCAGGCGTAATCAAGTTTAAAGACATATTTCGCTATTGGGTATTGAAGTCCAGCTCCAGCGGTAAGCCCGACCTCGGAGTCTTTTTGAAATAACTTTTGATATCCTGCTCTTGCAGAAAATACATCAAAAAACTTGATTTCTCCGCCGAAACTTAAGCTTTCGGTGTTGTCAGATGGATGATGAGCTTCAATTGAAAATTTTGTACCGATTGAAGATGATACATTAAGTTGATAGCTTAGCCCAATGCGGAACAACAACGGCAAAGAGAATTTTTCAGTAAATAATTCAGCCGGAAGATTGCTATTATCTCCATATTTTCTTGGATCAGGGTCGTATCTTACTCTAAGGTCCCACCCTTCATATTTACCTCTTGTCCCGAAGTTTGAAATGCTTGTTCCGAGAAAGAGGTTATTTCCAAGTTCATATATGATTCCAATGTTTAAAGCAACCGCCCAGAGTGAAGAGTGCCAAATTGTCTCCTGAATATAATTTATTTGAAGTCCTGTTGAAAATTTATCAGTGATTTTAAAACCATATCCAATTCCAAGGGCAAAATTTGTCACTCTATACTTCTCACCCGTGCCCAATGGTTTTTCAACTGTTCTCACATCTATTTCGCCTGAATTGAGATAAGTGATGGATAGAAAGAATGTTCCAATATTTTTAGTTTTTATTGCTATTATGGAATAATCATACGAAATTCCAGCAAGCCAGTTAGCGTGCGAAAAGATGACACCAGAGTTTTGAAGCAAACCGGATGAGGCTGGGTTAAAATATAAAGCAGATATTTCGTCAAACATAGCAGCACCAACATTTCCCATTCCTGCAAGTCGCGCGCTCGGTTCGATGAGTAAAAATTGACCTATCGTTGTACCCGTATTTGTCTGAGCTGTTGCAGAGTTTTGGATAGATAACGCAAACACAGCTATAAAGATTAGCTTTAATTTAAGATATTTAATTTTTCGCATGGCAATTTTCAAAATTATTTTATTATAGCAAATTTTCCTATGAATTCACCAATTCCTGGAGCTTCGACATGGTATATATAAAGCCCAGGGGCAACATCAAGGTTATCTTTGGTTCGCAAATTCCATGCGACATATCCGTCCATCGAACCATCATGATAAAGTGTCTGGACAAGTTCACCTTTTAAGGTATAAATCCTTATTATGCTTTTTGCAGGTATATTTCTAAATTCAATTCTTCTTTCTCCTCTTCCTGATATGGCAAATCTTTCGGGTTCGAAACTTGCTGCAGCTACATATGGATTGGGCACAACATAAGGCGATTTCTGAAATTCAACCTTTGCTTTCTCTGGCTCAATCTTTTCGGCTTTCGTGGTGAAAGCGAATGTATCCTCAACCGTGAAAGGTTTCTTAAGAAAAACTTTAAAGATATCACCCTTACCTGGTTTCACAATTGGACCAGCTTGTGATTGTTTAGCTGTATCAATTTCAACACGCCAAGTGACGCGGGGCAATGGGGGATTTCCGGGTAAGTATGTGACAATATCTATAA
>JBKBWH010000296.1:0-2127 GCA_046289115.1 Candidatus Kryptonium sp. | reverse complement strand
CGATGGGCAAAGATCAGAATCCGGGTTTAGTTTGTTCAAAGCAAGTGGTGTTTTCATTGGTGATTATTCTCTTATTCCTGAAAAGCCAAAAGGTGGGGATAGTTTATCGTTTTCCGGTCGAGTTGAAATTGAAAATCGAAATAAACCTGACTCAGTAAAGTTTGTCGTCTATAAATATAAAAGTCGAAATGGAAAATTTGATTTCTTACTTGGACGTGATACATTATTGTGCAAAGAAGTTGGAGGAAATGTTTATCTTTCGTCTAAAATTCCGGTTGTTTCAGGAACGAAATATGTATTTCATATGATCGCTTATTTGGGTGGGCGAGTTTTCAGCGGTGAGTGGAGAGAAATCATAGTTGGAGGATTGCCTGACCCGTCTTTTATTCCATATGAATTAAGTATGACGCAAGGTTCAATTTATACGAAGAACTCAAATCTTAAATTTATTGTTGATTCAACTGTAAAAGTTTTAACGAAGATTTATAATCTCAGCGATGTCAGTGCAAGTGGCTTTAAGATAAAAATTTACTACAATAAACCTAGGGATGAGAATTATTTAGTTGGGCAGGCGAGGTTTTCTGTTCAGGGCAACTCGTTTATTGAAGTCGGGGTACCGCTTGAAAGGAATTTAAGTCTTGGACTTTATAGAATCTATGCGGTGATCGAAAGCGATTCGTTGTCAGGCGATGATATTGACTATTCAAATAATTTTGCTTACAATGAATTAAATTATAACTTTGTGAAATTTGATTCTGACTCAATTTCAATCACACAGAACATTTCTCTGAAGAGAACATCGCCATCGATTTCAATTATTGCTTTTGAATACCCGGCAGATTTACAGTTTATGGTGGCGTCAAATAATTTTTACCCCGTGAAGCCTTTTGGGGAACAAAAAATTTTCACAGTTAAATATGATGCCTTTGGTAGTTATGGCGATGTTGATGTCTATGTGAGAATTGATCTTTCTGATCCCAACTTAAATCAGAGCAAAGAGCGGATAAAACTTTATCTTTATGATGAGAGGTTGAAAAGTTTCAGGGTGAAGAACGGCGTCTTAAATGGAGAATGGTTTTATGGCAAGCTTGATGAGCCTGGGATATATGCTCTTGGTTTTTCTACGGATTCAAAAGCTCCAATAGTTGAAGTCACGGTTGAGGGTCAAAGTTTTAGGGACGGTGCCCATATTTCTGCAAATCCTGTTTTCAATATTTTGATTGAAGATGATGAAGGGGTTGATATTTCAAGGGAATCTTTGAAATTTAAAATTGATGGCAAGGATGTTGCTTATTCTGAAATTGTAATTCCGGATACCATTGCGAATCCAAAAAGTTTATTTGTTAAGTTAAATCCAAAGTTGACGGATGGAGAACACTGGGGGAGTTTTTCCGCAAGGGATGTTAATGGAAATTGGTCTGAAGAGGTGAGGGTTTCGTTTAAGGTTGTTTCAAATTTTGATGTTAAGGTTTACGGCAATTTCCCGAATCCATTTTCGGATAAAACATTTTTCGCTTATGAAATCTTTGGTTTTCCTGTTGAAGAGGTTGAATTTAAAATTTATACCGTTGCAGGTAGGTTGATACGCAATTTTAAGTTTCCATCCGCAGACCCAGCTGAAGTTTACGGCTTTCAAGTTGGTGGGACAGGCGTTCCTACCGCAATTGGTTATCACGAGATATGGTGGGATGGGACAGATAGGGACGGGAATGAGGTTGCTAACGGTGTCTATTTTTACAAATTCTCGGTGAAAAGAAATGGTAAAAATCAAAGTTACACTGGAAAAATTGCGAGGGTGAGGTGATATGAAGATCAAATTATTTGTGTTAATTTTTTCATTGTTAATTTTTTCTGTCGTTTATTCAGATAATTCAAAATATGCTGGTGAATTTTTAAGGATTCCAGTTGGTGCAAGAGCTCTTGGGATGGGTGGAGCTTTTATAGCGATTGCAAATGATGGGTCTTCGTTTTATTATAATCCAGCTGGTGTTGCTATATCTGGGGATGGGCTTTTATCTTTTATGTATTCTTCGCACTTTGGTGGAATTTCAGATCCACTTGCTTCTTTTTTCCATTTCGGGTTTATAAAAAATATTCAAAAGGTTGGGTTTGCGCTAAATTGGGTTA
>JBKBWH010000295.1:0-2148 GCA_046289115.1 Candidatus Kryptonium sp. | reverse complement strand
CTTTGATTAATTTTTTTCTGAACCATCTCCTCAGCCCTATAAATCATATTTTTTATAGCTACTGCACTAGAACTTCCATGTCCAATCACAGCAACACCATTGACACCAAGAAATGGAACACCCCCGTACTCCTGATAGTCAAATTCCTTCAACGCTTTCCTTAACCCGCGAGCTAAAAATCCAAATGTCAATTTCCTGAATATATTTTTAACTGCATAGTTTCTTAACCTTCTTTTCAAAACACCGAGAACACTTTCAGCAAATTTTAAAACTATATTACCAACGAATCCATCACAAACAATCACATCAGCTTTCCCCAGAAGTATATCTCGCCCTTCAACATTGCCGATAAAGTTTAATTTACTTTCTGAGAGAAGACGATAGGTTTGTAAAATTACCTCGCTACCTTTGGTGCCCTCCTCCCCGATGTTTAAAAGAGCAACCTTGGGATTTCTTTGCCCAAGCATCATATTTGAATAAATGTGTCCCACAATTGCAAATTCAAGCAAATGATGCGGTTTACAATCAACATTAGCTCCCACATCAAGCATTATACTTTTTGTTCCCGCTTCAGTGGGAAAAACACTTCCAATTGTCGGCCTTGAAATCCCTTCAATTCTGCCAAGTATAAAAGTTGCAGCTATAAGCACAGCGCCGGTATTTCCCGCACTTGCAAATGCATCAACTTCACCGTCGCTATGAAGTTTCATCCCAACAACAATAGATGAATTTTTCTTCCGCCTCAAAGCAATAGTTGGAATATCATCCATCTCTATCACCTGAGGAGCATCAACAATTGAAAAATCAAGCCCCGCGCTATCATGCTTTTTCAATTCCTCTTTAATCTTTTTTTCATCGCCAACAAAAACAATTTCAAATCTATTGTTTGATTCTCTCAAAGCAGCCAACGCACCTTCAACAACAGTTGCCGGAGCATAATCTCCACCCATAGCATCAACTGCAATTTTCAACTTCCTTGAATTTGCTGATTCTACCATAAAGATGGAAAAATATCTTTGATTAAAATTTAACAACCCCTGAAACAAAAAGTCCCAGGGGTCTGAACCTTAAAATTTTTAAATGTTAAAATTTACTCCTTCGGAGCTATAACAGTTCTACCATGGTAATATCCGCACTTTGGACAGGCACGATGTGGAAGTTTGGGTTCGTGACATTGTGGACACTCACTCAAAGTCGGTGCAGTGGGTTTGTAATTTGCTCTCCTTTTGTCCCTGCGTGACCTTGAGTGCCTACGCTTTGGATTTGGCATAGATAAATCACCTCTAAGTTAATTTTCACTTTCTTTTCCCAAGTTTTCACTCTCCATAAGCTTTAAAAGAGGAGCCCATCTCGGGTCTATTTCCTCAACTTTACAGGTGCATATTTCAAAATTTAAATTTTTCCCACATCTCGGACATAGCCCAAGACATTCTTCATAGCAAAGTATCTTCATCGGAACAGAAAGTAAAACCATCTGCCTCACATCATCAGATATATCAATTTCATTTGTCTCAGGTGTGATCACAACGACTTCTTCAGGTTCGTACTTTTTCGATTCTTCCTCGTCATAAACATAATACATATTGTAGCTGTTCTCAAGCACCTTGTCAAAATCCTCAACGCATCTATCACACTGAAACCTTCCAACAGTATAGACATTCGCTTTCAAACGAAATTGACGCCTCGATTTCTCAAGCGTTGCCTCAACATAAACAGGCTTGTTAAACCTTTGCTCGTCAAGGCTTAAGTCCGATGGCTTTGCTATAAATGTATAAAAATGTTCTCCATCGGACAACCTTGAAATATTGATTTTCATTAAAGAATCCAACCAAATTTTAAAAATTTGAAGTAAATATAAACAAAAAAGAGGTTATATACAAGCCAAAGTAGGGGATATAACGGTGGGAAACAAAAAATAAAAAACCCCGGCATTTGCCGGGGCGATGGGCTTTACTTCATTAAAACCATCTTCTTCGTCGCCACATAACTACCTGCAATCATTCTATACAAATAAATTCCACTTGCCATCCGATTCCCATGGTCATCTGTGCCATCCCACATAACCTTGTAAACTCCGGGCTCATATCTTTCACCATCAATTAACCTTCTAACAATTCTCCCAGAGGTGTCATAAATTTCAAGTCTTAC
>JBKBWH010000294.1:0-2150 GCA_046289115.1 Candidatus Kryptonium sp. | reverse complement strand
GAAGTTATATCCATCAACTGTACTTGAAGCCCTTACATCGGCTGATCATCAGAAAGATAAAGAATGCTGTTCTAGTTGTTTAGAAGAGCTGCCATCCACTTCTTTATACTTTAATTTAAAAGAAGGGCATCTCATCCATCAAGATTGCTCACCCAATCAAGACAGTGTTTCCTTAGCAGTTGAGGATATCTCTCTAGTTGTCAGGAAATGTGCTGAGAAATACCCTGAATTAGCTCAGATCTTGACACCCACTCCGCCCTCTTTCTATGAAAGAGCTCGAAGAGATCATCCGAATCTTTTCAAACTTGCCATTTTTAGCATCGTGTCTGGATGTGCTTTACTGATCAATACACGCCTATGTCAAGGAAAGAACAAGCTTCTTTTTTTTATGGGGCTTCCTGTTTTGCTCATCGCTATGCTAGTTGAGAAAGCAGGGATCATTGTTCTAAATTTTTCAGATCAACCTGATTAACCTAGGTGCATTTGCTGGGTATAAAGATTCTCAGGATTTAACATGAGGTGCATCCATAGTTGATAAGCATCAGGGATTTTTTCAACTAATGCTTTCAACCTTTGTTCTTCGCCCTTCTGTTTTACTTTCACAGAGATCTCTTTCTGAAGAGCATGACTAATACCAAATATTTTGATAAAAATGATGAAAGAAGATTTAAAAAGGAAAGTAGAGAACGTAGAGGGAAGTAACACCACTTTTTTGATTTGATAAACATAAGGTTTATACGGGCCTGCGATAAAATCTAGACCTGTAAAGATAAGCATTAAGCGAAGCTGATGATTAGCAATATATTGAATGACACCTATTATTCCTGAAACAATAGGTATAATTTGGATGGGGGCATAGTTAATGATCCAGTTTACAGCTTTTGGAAGATAATACGATCTTGCATATTGATGGTAAAAATTCATAGCAGCTGAATAAAGCTTGGCGATTTTCCAAGCAGTAAAGATGCCAACAGAAATTGAAATCAATGGATTAGCAAAAATACGTGCAACCAAAATTTGAACTTTAAAAGCCGTTAACTTCATTTTAAAAAGAAAACTTGATTGAAAATTAAAAGAGAATTTAGCCTTATCAATCTGACATTTGTCCATTTTTTCAATAAGGTCAAGTTGTTCTTCTAACGAATAGCTCTTATACACCTCTTCAAAGACAAAAGTAAGTAACTGCTCTCGTGCAGGCTGATGATTTCGTGAAGCACCTAAACGAGAGAGCAATTCTTTTGCACTTGCATCCATAGCTGCAGGCAGCTTTACAACATTGGGGTCTGTCAATCCCAAAATGAGAGCCCACTCAGAAAAGTTATCAGCATATGTTGCAATTTTTGCTACCATCTCTAAAGGTAGTATTTGTACCATCTGCTGACGAATCACTCTCCCACTTAGAATTTCTGGTTGCTTTTCTCCCTGCTGTATCCATTGCTTTTGATCAAAATCATATGTTTGGTGGCAGATGTTTCTTTTAATTCCGTCTATCTCAGGATTTGGAATCAAGGGCCTAACCATTGATGCAGGAAATTTGAGCTGATCAAATCTTAATGCAATCGATTGAACAAAATCATAAGTACTGGGATTTACAACTCTAGCAACAAAGCCCATTAATTTCTCCTTTTGGCTAAAAAGCTTAACAAAGAAGCTTTTAAAAGCATGCTCTTAATTTAGAGCTTTACCGCTATTCAAAATTTTGAGTTGAAAACGCTCTGTATAAGCAAGGACAGAAGTTTCTAGAAATTTTTTAACCTGCTCGACCTCAGCTGAGCGGAGGGTGTGTGCTTTTACAAAAAGATCTCCGATTTGCTGCATGTTAAAAAGAGTAAGAGCTGGATTATGCGTAAGATGAGGATCGATACTGCGCGGAACGCTTAAGTCAATAATTAACCGTGTCCGAGCATCCAGGGGTAAAGATGAAACCAAATATTCTTCTGTTGTGGTAGCTGAGATGATTCCATCATAATGATGTGCTTTTAAAATCTCATCTCGACTTTTTAGCGTTACTCCATAGTCCATGGCAAAAGGATAAGCCTCATTTAAGTTCCGTGAGATTAGGGTGATCTTTCCTTTTTTGCGTCGAGAGAAATAGTGAATGATTTTCCGATTGATATCCGAATTTCCGATGACCAGAAGCGAAGGACATG
>JBKBWH010000293.1:0-2151 GCA_046289115.1 Candidatus Kryptonium sp. | reverse complement strand
CATCCAACGAGTGGAACCGTTGTCGTTGATGGTATAGATATTTACAGTTTAAGCCAGGAGAAGTTAGCTGATTTCAGGCGTGAGTATATTGGATTTGTATTTCAATCTTTCTATTTAATTCCGTATTTAACTGTGCTTGAAAATGTGATGCTCCCCCTTATTGTTACAGATTATACAAAGGAGCAAAAATTAGCCAAGGCTAAAGAAATTCTTGAAAGGGTTGGTTTGTCTTCAAAAATGAAACGTTTCCCTGATGAATTGAGCAGTGGAGAACAGCAACGTGTTGCAATTGCTCGGGCCCTTGTTAATGAACCGCTGTTAATCCTTGCGGACGAACCGACGGGTAACCTTGATAGCCTAACAGGAATTGAGATAATGAAGTTATTTAAGGAGTTGAACGATAATGGAAAAACAATTATAGTTGTGACGCATAATCCGGAGAACGCAAAGTTTGCCAATAGATGTGTTTACATTAAAGACGGCAAATTAGCAGGCATAGAAGTTTTACCGTAAGTTTTGTTTTTGCTTTTAAATTTTTTATTTTTATCAAAAATAAAAACCCAAGAAACTATGATGTCGCATAACTTATCTGGGAATGTTATCCCCCTACAATTAAAACTCTGCATATCCCCTCTTTTGAAATCCTCACGATGTTCCTTTCTTTGTTGTCGCCCCCAATAGTTATTCTTGCGGTTTTTATCATATTTTTTTAGTTGTAAATTCTTGTGTGCATTTTGATTTTTTCAATAATGTTAAGAATTTAAAACAAAATTTACAGGGTCATTATGAATTATCATCAAAGCATACTTGAGTTAATTGGCAATACACCACTTGTTAAGTTAACAAAGGTCACATCTGGAATAAGGGCAACCATATTAGCCAAGCTTGAATTTATGAACCCTGGGGGAAGTGTTAAAGATAGGATAGCTGTATATATGGTTGAGAAGGCAATAAAAAATGGATTACTAAAACCAGGTGGGACGATAATTGAAAGCACATCCGGAAACACCGGAATAGGTTTAGCTATGTATGCTGCGGTGAAGGGATTTAAGGCTATCTTCACGATCCCCGATAAGATGAGCCAAGAGAAAATAAATCTTTTAAGAGCATTCGGAGCCGAAGTTATTGTTTGTCCGACAAATGTACCCCCAGATTCACCCGAAAGTTATTATGAGGTGGCGAAAAGACTTGCCAGGGAGATACCAAATTCTTACTTTGTGAATCAATATCATAATGAGGATAATGTTGAGGCTCACTATATGACAACAGGGCCGGAGATATGGGCTCAAACGGGTGGAAAAATTGATTATCTTATTGCAGGTGCTGGCACTGGAGGGACAATATCGGGGGTGGGGAAATTCTTAAAAGAAAAAAATCCAAATGTTAAAGTAATAGCGGTTGACCCAATAGGTTCTGTATATCACGATTGGTTTAAATATAAAAAACTTACGGAGCCAAAAGTTTATATGGTTGAGGGCATTGGAGAAGATATGTTGTGCGAGACGATGCATTTTGAGGTTATTGATGATATAATTCAGGTAAGTGATGCCGAAGCGTTTCATATGGCGCGTAAACTTGCAAAGGAAGAGGGAATACTTGCCGGGGGTTCAAGTGGTGCAGCAGTTCACGCTACAATTAAAGTAGCTCAAAATTTACCCGAAGATAAAGTTGTTGTAGTCATACTACCTGATACGGGCAGAAACTACATAAGCAAAATATTTAATGATGAATGGATGAAAGAAAAAGGTTTCATTGATTAAGAAAAACTAACAAACTATTTTGCCATGAAATTCGAAACAAAAGCAATCCATATAGGTGAAGAGCCAAATTTGGAGGAAGGTGGTACAGGTGATGTTGTAATTCCAATCCACCTTTCCTCTACTTTCGCGAGAAAAGAGGTTGAAAAACCAACACGAGGTTATGGATACTCAAGAACTGGAAACCCCACAAGGGATGCACTTGAAAAGAGATTAGCAGCATTGGAGGATGCTCAATTTGGGCTTGCCTTCTCATCGGGAATGGCAGCCGAGACAGTTTTAGCTTTAACACTGTTAAGTTCGGGCGACCATGTTGTGGCTTTTGATGATCTCTATGCTGGAACGAGAAGATTGTTTGATATTTTAAACAGAAATTTCAAAGTTGAATTTACTT
>JBKBWH010000292.1:0-2160 GCA_046289115.1 Candidatus Kryptonium sp. | reverse complement strand
ATTTCCATTATAGTCCATTCACGGGTTGTTATTTTGTGGATTTTCTCAACATATGCTTGAACAAGTTTTGAATCCCTGTATTCATCAATGAACTTCATTTTTAATCCCCAAGATCACTTTTTAGGAATCCCATTTTTTCAAGATAGTAAAGCATTTCTTGTGCTTCTTGTTCATTAAGTTTGCTTATTCCAAATCCGACATGAACGACAGTGTAATCTCCAACCTGCGCATCCGGGATATATTCGAGGCAAACGGTTTTTACAACACCCCCAAAATCAACCTTGCCCATTTTCAAACCGTTTTCTTCAAAAATTTCTACAATCTTTCCGGGAATTCCAAGGCACATAAGCAGCTCCATTTTAATTTTGGGAAGAATAAAACTCATTAACAAAAATAACCCGAAAGATGAAGAAATTCAAGACTAAAAGGGCGAGCCATAAGGCTCGCCATGTTTTTATAACCTGTTCCACATTTCTTGAATTTGCCTCAATAAAATGGTCGGGTCAGTTGAATGAGGTGCTTTGGCAGGGTCGATTATATCAAGTTGTTGTGCTGCGCTTTTAAAATCTCCAAGCGTGTAATATGACTGAGCTAAAACAAGGCGAAGTCTTTTGTAATACACACGACTATCATATGCAAAGACATAGTTTGGATTTACATTTAAAACTTCAAGTGCTCGTTGAATTGCAGATGAAAATTCATTCAGCGCATGGTGAACAAAAGCAAGCCCAGCTTTTGAATTTAAACTAACACTTTGTGATACACTTTGATGAGCAAGTGAATTTAGAAGATCATTCCTAGCAAGGGAAAATTCGCGTTTATAAGCTCTCGACCATCCACGACCGCATTCGGCTTCAGCTCGTAGGCTGTCATATCTCGAACTCGTGCGGGATAAGGAAACCGCTTGATCAAATTTTGTAAAGGCACCATTATAATCCTTATTGCTAAACGATTGCCAACCAGATTGTATTAGAGAAATTATTTGAAATATCATTGCGTCGCCGTTCCCAAGTAATTGAACTGTTAAAGGCGAAGAAAGATTTGTTGCATTATGTGTGATTGAGAGAGCTCCTGAAAACGCACCATCAGAAGTTGGAGTAAATCTCACATAAACAATAAGTGAATCACCAGGAGATAAATTAAACTGCGTAGCACCTTGAATTGAAAATCCATTTCCACTTATGCTTATTGCCCCGCTGAGTCTCCCAGCCGAGTTGCTCTGATTTTTTATCACAATTGGCATATCTTTGCTTTGGTTTACCGGAACATATCCAAAGTTGAGCGAACTTGGGGTTATACTGATATAAATAGCTGCGCTTGGCTCAGGGGGTTGTTTTTTGCATGCTGTAAATGAAATCAAAAGGACAAATGCGATTGTTAAGTTTATGCCAGATTTTAAGAAACCTCTCATTTTTATCTCCTGTTTTATTTTGCTAAAACCATTTTTAATGTCTTGCTGAAGTTTCCGGCGGTTATCCTATAAAAGTAAATTCCCGATGGCATAATTTTGCCGTCGTTATCTTTGCCATCCCAAACAACAGTATATCTTCCAGCGTTTTTGAATTCATTTACAATCGTTCTAATTTCTTGCCCAATGATATTGTAAATCTTAAGAGTCACGAAAGCATCTTCAGGCAAATCAAAGCTTATGCTTGTTGATGGATTAAATGGATTTGGATAGTTTTGATAAAGTTCAAATTTTTTCGGTATATCAACCACAGGAATGCCTACTTCGGTAACATCAGTTTTTCTCGTCACTATAAAGTGCCCTAATTTGCTTACTTCAGCTGTGATGAAATCGCCAGAATTTGAAACAGTTGAGTTTAATCCCACCCATTTTGTTCCATCCCAATATGCGATCGTCAATTCATCTAATGGTATGGATGAAATTTTGTTAGGATCAAGATAAATCTTAAGCACCGCCGGTCTGTTAAGTTCATAACCAACTGGGCTCAGTGTGTAAATTGAGCTTAGTTTTGTGTTAATTGAATTTTCAATCTCGGCATTTAAGACATCAGAATTGCCAGCAAAGGCAATTACATATAAATTATCCCTGAGTGAATTTCTCCCAAATTCAACTTCCATTTTCCCATCGGTTGAAGCAATATATCCACCGCTGACTGACTGTAAAAATTGGACATTAAATGTATAAGCTGTATC
>JBKBWH010000291.1:0-2161 GCA_046289115.1 Candidatus Kryptonium sp. | reverse complement strand
ACCAATTTTAACATACCACAAAGTCGACACAAAACTTGAAATCGGAATAACGAAGGTCACACCAAAACAATTTGAAAAACACATCAAATTTCTCCACAACGAAGGATATAAATCCTTGACCCTCTCAGAAGCACGAAATTTGAAAGCAACAAACGAAAAATTTATCTGCATAACTTTTGATGACGGTTATAAAAATGTAATTGACTTCGCCTTCCCAATTCTAAAAAAATATAATTTCATAGCAACGGTTTTCGTCATATCAAATTTCATTGGAAAACTTAACACATGGGATTTTGGCTTCGGAATAAGGTTCAAACATTTGGATTGGGATGAACTTAAAATTCTTTTAGATAACGGTTGGGAGATTGGCTCGCACTCCTCAAACCATATATGCCTCACTTTACTTGATGATGAAGGGCTCACATATGAACTTGAGAGCTCAAAATATGAAATAGAAAAAAAACTTGGAACAAAGGTAAAATCATTTGCTCCGCCCTTTAGCAGATACGACGAAAGGATTGTAAAGTTTGCAATTGATTTAGGATACGAAGGAATTTACGCACTATCAAATGGAATGAAATTGGACAGGGTATATCACAGATTTGCGGTTTATTCGATCGACACTATTTCGTCTTTGCGAAGAAAAATCAACGGTTCAAATTTTGAAAAATTCAAGTTGAATTTGATAAATTTATTCTCCGAATTTACCATTCAGATAAATTTCGCCAAAAATAAATCTAAAACCAGAATATGGAAGCACCTTTGAAAGGAACGCTTTACCTTGTGGCAACTCCCATCGGAAACCCAGACGATATAACTCTTCGCGCCCTGAAAATTTTAAAAGAAGTTGACATCATACTATGCGAAGAACTCAAAGAGGGCAAAAGAATTTTATCAAATTATCAAATAGAGCCAAAAGAACTTGACACACTTAACGAACATAACGAAAGTTCAAAAATTGAAAAAATTATAAGCGATTTAAATTCAGGCAAAAGCATAGCTTTGATCTCAGATGCTGGGACACCAGTTTTCTCAGACCCCGGTTCCCTACTTGTGAAAAGAGCAATAAAAGAGGGGATTAAAATTGTCCCCATCCCTGGGGCTTCGGCACTTCTGCTTGCGTTGATAGTTTCAGGATTCAACATTGAAAAATTTGTTTACTATGGATGGCTATCCCAAAAAAGGTCAAAAAGAAGAGAGGAATTAAGAAGATTAAAAGGTGAGCAGAGAACCATCGTCATATTTGAGACACCATATAGAATCATTCCAGTGCTTGAGGATATCGGTTTAGTCCTCGGGGTTGATAGAAAAATTTGCGTAGCCTATAACTTAACAATGCCAGATGAAGAAATAATCAGGGGAAATGTGATTGAAGTTATAAACTATCTATCCGAGAACAAGAAAAAAGGCGAATGTGTAATCGTGATAGCGGGGGCTGAAGAAAGCAAAAAATTGGAATTTTAAAACAAAAAAGATCCCAAAATGGACTACCTTAGCGTCGCAATAGAGGCTGCAAAAGAAGCAGGAAAATTTCTAAAGATGAACCTCGGCAAGGTTAAAAACATAGAAAGAAAAAAAGAAGAAATAAATCTTGTAACCGAAATTGATAAAGGTTCCGAAAGGAAAATAATTGAATTTATCAAAAGCAAATTTCCAAGCCATAGCATACTTGCAGAAGAAAGCGGTGAAACATCAAAACCTTCAGAATATAAATGGATAATTGACCCACTTGATGGCACGACAAACTATACCCACTCTTTCCCAGTTTTCTGCGTCTCAATTGCACTTGAATATAAAGACGAGGTAATACTTGGGGTTGTATACGATCCAAACCTTGATGAGCTATTCTATGCTGAAAAAGGAAAAGGTGCATTTCTCAACGGCAAAAAAATTTCAGTGTCAAAGACCGACAAACTTATCAAAAGCATGCTTGCAACTGGATTTCCTTACAATGTGAAAGAAAATCCCGACAATTGCATTGAACATTTTGTTAATTTCCTAATGGAGGCGCAAGCTATAAGACGACTTGGTTCAGCTGCGCTTGATCTCGTCTATGTTGCCTGCGGACGGCTCGATGGGTTTTGGGAAGTTGACCTGAACCCGTGGGATGTGGCAGCTGGAAAGATAATAATCGAGGAAGCCGGCGGAACAATCACCGATT
>JBKBWH010000290.1:0-2181 GCA_046289115.1 Candidatus Kryptonium sp. | reverse complement strand
GACGCTTTTCACTCTCGCTTTTACTAATTTCACTTGTATGGTCATCAAGTCAAGAATTAAGAGATGCGGTTAAGGGAGTTTTAAAGTTTAACACAGATTTAAATTCATTGCTTATCACTGTCTTATTTGTTTTCTCTATGCCACTAATTTTATTAGCTGTGAGTTTAATTTTTAAGAAAATTGAATCGGGTAAAATTGCGAAGATTGTTTACGCAATAGCTATTGGCGTTGGTTTATTTTCAATTTTAAAGACGGAATTTTTTACTGATTATGAAAGATACAATGATGGTGCCAAAAAAATTTGCAGATTTGTAGATAGCTCAAAAATTGATACAGTTCTTTACCTTTACACAAAACATTCTACCGCTGGAATGAATCCGCAGTTGACATTTTACTCATATCGCAAGCTTTCAGGTTCAATAAAATGGATAGAAATTCCAAGGGGCGAACATCAAATTATAAAGAACCATCTCTACAATTTGAAAAATCCAATCGTCATAGTAGAGCGAACAGCTCGAGATTTACAAGATAAACGACATGAGCTTGAATCTGCGAAACAGATTCTTGTTGAATTTGGATTTAAAGAGTTTATAAATGTTAGAAGATATATTCTTTTCAAAAGATATCTCAAAACTTGATTTATTCCATCAAAAATTTTATATTTACACAAGGTTTCATCCACGCGCCCGTAGCTCAACGGATAGAGCAACGGCCTTCTAAGCCGTGGGTTGCAGGTTCGAGTCCTGCCGGGCGCGCTCGTTCTTTAACATCGGGATTCTGGTCCCCTATCAAAGGGGTTAAAAGGGAAGTCCGGTGAAAATCCGGCGCTGCCCCGCAACTGTGATCCCGTAAAAACAAAACTTCAGCAAAGCGCTTGAAACAGCGCTAAAGCCACTGTTCCCCCATGGGAATGGGAAGGCAAGCTGAAGTTTCGGGAAAGCCAGGAGACCTGCCAGAATCCACGGGAATCCAAGACCTCCGAGGGGAGGTTGAGGATTCAAAAAAGAAACAAAGTTTTTGAATTTCTCAGCCCAACCTTCTCTCGGGGCTTTTCCTGGGAGTTGGTTGGGTTTTTTATTTTAAAAATTAATAACTGAACCAATGCTTAAAATTATCCTGATACTATTTTTATTCCTTTCAAGAATTTTTGCGCAAGAAGTCACTTTAAAAGGCTATGTAGTCGACGAAGAATATAACCCCGTTAAAAATTCCGTCATTGAATTGATCCAAAGCAATTCTATCAAAACAACAGTATCAGATTCACTTGGTTTCTTCAGATTTAAAATCGCACCGGGAGAAGTCAAAATTATCTCAAAACATTTGGGCTATAATCGATCTGAGACGACGCTAAAAGTTTTCTCAGATACATCGATATTTATCCGACTCTCAAGTCGTGTAATTAAGTTTAACGAAGTTACAGTCACAGCCACAAGATACCAAGCAAACACGGCAGAAATTTCCAACTTTGTTGAGATAGTAAACATAGAAACAATTAAGAAAACACCTTCAATTACCTTAACTGATATTTTAAAAAACGCAACTTCAATATATATCAGGGATTACGGCGGAACTCCAGCCGTGCTTAAAACCATTTCACTTCGCGGGACTGGTTCTGAACACACTGTTTTCCTCTTGAATGGAATGCGAATATCCAGTTATCAAAATGGAATTTTTGACCTAAGTTTAATACCAATTCATTTGATCGAAAGAATTGAAATTATCCATTCAAATTTATCATCCCTCTATGGAGCCGATGCAGTTGGCGGAGTTGTTAATATAATTACTCGGAAAGAAAACGAAGGCAAAATTGCCGAAGTTAATTTTGCATTTGATTCGTTTGGATTAAAGAAATTGAACACAAATCTCTCAGGAACCATTAAAAGTCTCTCTTTATTCTCTTCCCTTTCAAGAACTTATGGACCCGGAGATTTTGAATATAAATATAAACTTGCTGATAAACACCTGACTTTAAAAAGAAAAAATGCCCACTTTAATATCTCAGATTTATATCTTAACATCTCAAATGACAACTTTACAATTTCAACCTTTTACATCAGGTCAAATCGTGGAATTCCCGCGCAGGTCACAAAATATGATCCATCAAGCACTGCTAATCAATTTGACGAGGATTTCAATTTCTTGATATCAACTTCTAAAACGCTGTCATCTCTTATTTTGAAG
>JBKBWH010000028.1:0-13383 GCA_046289115.1 Candidatus Kryptonium sp. | reverse complement strand
ATGCGAAAGCTTACATTTGTTCTTATTCTGATGCTCAACCTGTTGTAGAGGCTACTGCGGAAGTTTTGTTTGGTGAGATCTCTCCTCAAGGTAAGTTGCCGATAAACATTCCTGGTTTTGCGACGCTTGGAACGGGGTTAAGCTACCCGCAAACAACATTGCGTTATGGTTACCCTGATGAAGCGGGTTTTGACTCAGCTAAACTTGCGGTTCTTGATTCAATTATGGAAAAAGCAATTCAAGATTCTGTGAGTCCCGGAGCAGTTTTGCTTGTTGCGCGGAATGGGGTCATAGCCTACCATAAAGCATTTGGAACTTACTCCTACGATCCATATTCAAGGAAGGTTAATCCATCTTCAATTTATGATATGGCTTCGATAACGAAGGTTGCTGCGACGACAATCTCAATTATGAAACTTTATGAAGAGGGGAAAATTAATCTTGATGACCCCGTGGCAAAATACATCCCGAAATTCGCGCAAAACGGAAAGGAAAAAGTTACATTGAAAAATCTGCTCCTACATAATAGTGGTCTTCCAGCATGGAAACCGTTTTATCAACTTTGTAAAACCCCAGATGAAATTCTTGACTCAATTTATGCCCAATCCTTAGTTTATAAAACTGGAGATTCAACTGTTTACAGTGACCTTGGTTTTATAACCCTTGGTAAAGTTGTTGAAGTTGTCACTGGAATGACACTTGATCAGTATGTTAAGAAGACATTTTATATACCGCTTGGAATGAAAAACACCACATTCTTGCCACCGGAGAAATGGATTGAAAATATCGCTCCAACTGAATACGATAGCACACTTGGTAAATTTGTTCATGGGGTTGTTCACGATGAAAATGCAAGGGCTCTTGGTGGAGTTTCGGGGCATGCAGGGTTATTTTCAAATGCGAGAGATCTTGCAGTGTTAATGCAAATGATTTTAAATGGTGGTGAATATGGTGGTAAGAGGTTTTTCAAAAGAGAGACGGTTGAGCTTTTTACCAAGAGATGGTCTAATAATCGTGGGCTTGGTTGGGATAATGCGCTTTCTCCATATGGCAAAAGTGCTCTTGATGGTGCTTTTGGGGAGAATGCGTTTGGGCATACTGGTTTTACTGGGACATCTGTTTATGTTTATCCTGAGAAAAATGTTATCGCGGTTCTATTGACAAATCGTGTTCATCCGACAAGGGCAAACACTAAGCATATCCAACTTAGAAAAATTGTCCATAAGGCAATTGCAGATGCGATTATAAATTGAAAATAAAGGTGGTGGCAAATGCAACTAATTGACTGGGTAATTGTCGCTGCGTATTTTTTACTTAGCATTATAATCGGGGTTTACTATTCAAAAAGAGCAGGAAAGAGCATAGGTGAATTTTTTCTATCGGGGAGAAACCTTCCATGGTGGCTTGCAGGAACATCTATGGTTGCAACGACATTTGCTGCGGATACACCTCTTGCGGTTACTGAACTTGTCGCTAAGAATGGAATAGCTGGAAATTGGCTTTGGTGGAATTTTCTTTTTGGTTCAATGTTGACCGTTTTTTTCTTCGCAAGGTTGTGGAGAAGGGCGGGGATCTTGACCGATGTTGAGTTCGTTGAAATTAGATATTCTGGGAAACCGGCTTCTTTTCTTCGGGGATTTAAAGCTCTTTATCTTGGTTTGTTTATCAACACTGTTATAATTGGGTGGGTAAATGTCGCGATGGTTTCAATTCTAACTGGCTTTTTCGGAGTTTCGGAGGAGATCGTAAGATATTATGTTTTCGGGGCGATGCTCATAGTTGCAATTTATTCTGCGCTTTCCGGACTTTGGGGTGTTGCTGTAACTGATGCAGTTCAATTCGTCATCGCGATGACCGGAACAATAGTGCTTGCAATTGTTGTCGTAAATCTTCCTGAGATAAATGGCATCGCTGGATTAAAGGAAAAACTTCCGGAATGGGTTTTTAAATTTACTCCCGTTATCGGGGCGGAAAAAGAACTTGCTTATGGTGGTGTTCTCGCTTTGAGCGTTTCATCTTTTGTTGCATATATTTTAGTTCAATGGTGGGCTTCTTGGTATCCGGGCGCTGAACCAGGAGGTGGTGGATATGTGGCTCAAAGGATGATGTCAGCGAAAGATGAAAAACATTCTTTGTTGGCAACGCTTTGGTTTACAATTGCTCATTACTGCATAAGACCTTGGCCTTGGATAATTGTTGGACTTGCAACGCTTGTGCTTTACCCAGAACTCGGTTTAGATGATAAAAAGCTCGGTTATATCTATGCGATGAGAGATTATCTACCTGCGGGATTAAAAGGACTATTGATAGCTGCATTTTTTGCGGCTTATATGTCAACGATCGCAACACATTTAAATTGGGGGACATCTTATGTCATAAATGATTTTTACAAAAGATTTTTGAAAAGGGATGGGACCGAGAAACATTATGTTTTTGTATCAAGGGTTGTAACATTAATTGTGATGGTTGCTTCTGTTTTGATAACATTGATAATCAAGACAATTTCCGGGGCGTGGCAGTTTATAATTGAAGCAAGTGCAGGGCTTGGACTTGTGTTAATTTTAAGATGGTATTGGTGGAGAATTAACGCATGGAGCGAGATCGTGGCTATGATTGCACCGTTTTTTGGTTATGCTTACATAAAATTTTTCACAAAAATAACTTTCCCTGAAACTCTCTTTTACATCGTCGGTTTTACAACTGTTTCATGGCTTCTGGCGACCTTTATAACTGAACCCGTTGAGAGAGAACATCTTATTAATTTTTATCGTCGCGTTCACCCAGGTGGAATTGGCTGGAAAAAAATCGCTCAAGAGCTTTCAGATGTTAACCCTGACTCAGGATATATCTATCTATTTTTGGATTGGTTGAGCGGGATAGTCTTAGTTTATATGTCGCTTTTCGGGATTGGCAAAATTATTTTAGGTGAATATTTAGTTGGGATAATTTATATTTTGATCGGTTTAATTGCTGGTTTGGTAATATACTTTGATTTGTCAAAGCGTGGCTGGGAAAAAGCAATTAAGTGAGGTCTTCAAGTGTAAGCCTTTGGGAGATATTGACTTTTAGCAAAAAATGTTTTATAATTACAAGAAAGAGCAATGAAAATTCAAGGAGGTTGATAATATGAGAAAACTCTTTTCTTTGGCTATGTTTTTAATTTTTGTTGTTTCGTTTGCGATTTCACAGGGCGGTAATTCGGTAAAGCCTGAGGTTGAAGCTGCAAAATTTTTTAATGAAGGTAATGCTCTCTTTAGAAGCGGAAACTATAAAGCAGCAATTGAAAAATACGACGAAGCGCTGAAGTTTCAGAAGGACCCGAGGTTTTACTATAATAAGGGTCTTGCTCTCAAAGCCTTAAGGCAAAACGAGGAAGCAATAAAGGTATTTAAAGAAGCGATAAATCTTAAAGGGGATTTTGCCCCAGCTTATAATGCGATTGCTGGAATTTATTTGACACAAGGTGATTATGATAACGCCATTGAAAATTACACTAAAGCGCTGCAGTATGATAAGAAACTTGATGCAGCTGTTAAAGGAATTGTTGAGGCATTGGTTGGGAAATCAAATGCATTAATTCAGGCGGGCAAGTTTCAAGAAGCTGTTGATCTTTTGACGCAAGCGACGACTTATAGACAGGACTATCCAAAGGTTTATGTGATGCTTGCAATTGTTTATAATAAACTCTCCCAATATGACAAAGCTGTTGAATCTGCTAAGAAAGCGATCGAGATAAATCCAAAAGGCGCAAATTCAGATGCATATTTTGAGCTTGGAATTGCTTATAAAAAACTTGGTCAGGTTGAGGAGGCAAGAAAAGCATTCCTTGAGGCTAAAAAGGATCCGCGCCTTGCGAGAAACGCGCAGTATGAGCTTGATCTTCTGAAGGAGCAATAAATTCTTAGATTTTGTAAAGTTTAAATTTTTCTGCCCGACCATTGCGGTCGGGTTTTTTATTAAAATGAGAAAGATATGAAAAACACGGATATAAAATTTTTAGTAAGAATAGCTTCGCTTGTATCACTTGGCAAAGTGAAAAAACTGGAGAAGGAATTAAGCAAAGCTCTTTCGTATGGCGTAAAAGTTAAGAGAATTGAAGAAGCAATGTTGCAATGTTATCTTTTCGCTGGATTTCCAGCAGTTATAGAGGGTTTTACAGTGTTGAGAAAATTCGTGGGAGAAAGTTCTGCTAAATCAAAGGGTTACAATGTTGATAAGTTTTATTCAAACGGTGTCAAGACATGTAAAAGGGTTTATGGTGAAAGTTTTGATAAGTTGCTTAAAAACATGAAATCACTTCATCCTGAGCTTCTTGAATGGATGTTGATTGAAGGTTATGGTAAAGTTTTAAGTAGAGATGTGCTAAACTTAAAAGAAAGGGAACTTTTAAATGTCGCGGTTCTTACATCGCTTGGGTGGGAAAGGCAGCTTTATTCTCATTTGTGGGGTGCATTAAATGTAGGAGTTAAAAAGGAAGATATTACAGAAACAATTAAAGAAATCGGTGATATTTGCGGAATTGCAAAGTTCAAAAGAGCATTAAAAATTTTTCAAGATATCCTATCTTCCCTGTGATCTCACGATGTAGGCAATCAAATCAGCTATCTCTTGATCTGTCAATTTATCGGGTGTGAAAAATGGCATTGGAGTTTCATCTGAGGCTGGTGAGCCAGCACGAACCATTTCAATTATTTTTTCCTGTGTGATTTCCGGTCTAAAAATTTGGGGACCGATATCAATTTCTTCGGAATGGCATTGAGCACAAGCTTTTTCATAAATTATCGCACCATTTTCTGGAACTCCTGAAAGAGTTAAAATTTTTTCTTTAATTTGACGGATTTTTTCTTTTCTTATTGACTCCTCCTCCCAAGGTGAAACAATTGGCTGTGATGTCAATTTTTCGATTGCGCTGTCTTTTGATATGAATTCAAAATATGCTAACAACGCTTGCGCATCTTCTGGTGTCAGAACCTTTAACGGATTTATGGTTCCGTATTTTTTCTGGTACATCACAACGCAAAGTCCAGCACCAGCTGCTGTTATATTTAACGCATCGCCGCGAAATCCACCATACCAAGTCACTTTTCGCTTATGAGCCCCTATTAAGTTATGCCCTGGTCTAATTTTATCATCGGGATAGTTAACATCGTCAAAATCTGCGTGACAATTTGCACAAGCAAGCCCAGTGCTCCCATAGTTTGGATCATAAAAAATTTCATATCCGCGTCTGATGTCTTCAGGAAGTTTTATGTCTTCACCCTGATGTCGGGCACAGGACAAAAGTAAAAAAGTGAAAATTAAAGCCAGAATTTTAAAAAGTGGACACATGGGTAATTTCAATCTGTTTGTTTGACTTTAAGATATGCAGAGTTTAAATTTTTTAAAAATTCAACAAGCGAAAAATTTTTTACAGGCGTGATCGTGAATGATAAATTTTTCAAATTAACGAAATCTTTATTTGCCTTGTCCTTTATTTCAAATCTTCTCACTGCTCAGGCTATTACATTTGAAAGAAAAATATCGGGCAAGTTTAAAGATACACTCGCGGTAAGATGGCTTGACCCAAGGTTTGGGGAATTTCCCGATGCTTCACTTATTGACTTTAGTTTTCTCTTAGACCCACCTGCTGGAAAATTTGGATTTGTAAAGGTTGGGGAAGATGGACATTTTTACTTTGAGAAAACGGGCAAGAGAATAAGATTTTGGGGCGTGACAATTGCTGGAAGCCATGTTGATATACCTAAGGAAAAAATCGAAACTGTGGTTGAAGTTCTCGCTCGCGCTGGATGTAATATTATAAGATTACACGAACTTGATAATAGAGGTGGCGAAAAATTTGGTATAGTTAGAAGAAATATAATTGACGAATCTTACCCAAACGAAAATAATTCAAGAAATCTTGATAAAGAATACCTTGACAGGGTTGATTACTGGATTTATCAGGCGCAAAAGCGCGGAATTTATATTTATCTCGTCCTTCGTGCATATAGAACATTTAAAGTCGGAGATGAAGTTGAAGGGGCAGAAAAGATGGAGCGAAAAGGTTCGCCTTATGGTCTTTTTGATGAGCGGATGATTGAACTTCAAAAGGAATTTATTGACAACTTTCTTTTTAAGCATGTAAATCCATATACAGGAATCCCCAATGGATTAAATCCAGCAGTTGCGATGATTGAGCTTATAAACGAAGATAGCTTTTTCTTTCAATATGATAAACTTGACGAGATGATCGAACCTTACAAAACTAAGTTTATGCGTTTGTGGGTTCAATTTCTGAGGGAGAAATATGTTAATACTGAAAATTTAAAAAGAGCTTGGACAACGAAAGATGGGTTTTCGATTTTGAGTGATGATGAATCCATTGAAGAAGGCAAAGTTAAATTTCCAAAGTTGAAATTGGAGAAATTTAGCGAAGTTGAACATAGCGAAATTCAACATTCACTGAGAAAGAGAGATGGGATTGAGTTTTTGATGTCCCTTCAAATAAAACTTTTCAAAGATTTGAAGCAGTTCATTCGCTCAAGAGGATGTCCTATACCGTTGACCGCAACAGTTAACAGTGAGTTTATATGTGATACATACACAGTCGCATCTGAACTTGATTTTATTGGACAAAATATGTATATGGATCATCCGTTTTTTGAACCCGGTCGTGAATGGCTTGGTATTTCGTTCTTCAGAAATGAAAATTACCTTAAAAAAAGTGATAGATGGAGTTTTCCAGTTTATTCAAGTTTTTACGCTTGGGATAAAAAGCCAATTGTAATTCGTGAGTGGGCTTTATGCTATCCAAATGAATATAGAGTTTCAAGTTTAATTCAAATGGCTGTTTATTCCTTGCTTCAGGATTATGATGCTGTGATTTATTTTGCTTACTATACTTGGGGTGATGTTAATGTTTGTTCTCCATTTGGGTTGCAATCTGATCCAACAAGATGGGGTTTGTTTGGATACGCTGCAAAGGTTTTTATCAACTCTGAAATAAAACCATTTAGTGAGAAGATAAATATATGCTTTTACCCTGACGATCTTAAAACATTTATCGACTGGTGGAACGAGGCTTATAAACTCTCCTACAACTTTATGTTGAGAAATAAAATTTTAATCGATAATGAAATCGCAAGTTTTAGGGACAATGAAATTAACATTCCAGCGAGAGATGTTTTTAGAGAAAATGCAAAAAAGTTGCTTGATTCGTTGACGAAAATTACCCGTGATGAGGTTAAAATTGACTTTGCAAATGGTGTTTTGCTGATAAACTCAAAAACTTTCAAAGCGGTCTCTGGTAAGATTGACACTTCAAAAATTTATGAACTTGACAATTTCAAAATAAAAATCTCTTCTCCTATTTCCAGCGTTTTGATATTAAGCCTTGATAATTTGCCGTTGGAAAAATCAAATAAAATTGCCGTGAAATTTGTAACCATTGCCAGAAATCGAGGACAAATTTTTGAAAAGGTTAGCAATGGTCGGTTCGCACTAAAAAATCAAGGTAGCGCACCCGTTCAAACATATGGTGAAAAATCTGATTCGGGGATTGAGATATTGAAAGATGGTAAAAGCATAGTTAAAAGTTTTATGAGGAATGGGAGTTTTGAAGTCGTAATTGATAAAAATAAGAAACATATTTTCGTTTTTTGTGATACGCCAAATATAAAATTTGAGGTAAGCCCCGAATTTTTCAGGTTCGGAAGAATTGTAAAATTTTATCAGGAAATTGAAGGAGAAGGTTATGGGAAAGTTTTGGGAAAAGGTGTATTTGTTTATCCGGGCTATTCAAAGTATGTGGTGATTTATTAGCATGTGGGATTTTGGATTTGCCATTTGTTTTTTCTTTTTTACAATTTTGTTAAATTTTTTTGCTAAATTTCAGAAAAACAACCTGCGTGAAAAGTGGTGAAAGTTGCTCTTTCTGAACTTAAAAAAAGATTAAAAAAGATAAAGCTCGTCGCCTGTGATCTTGATGGGACATTGTTAAGCTCGGAGAATCAGATCGGTGAAGCGACAATGCAACTTATTAAAGAGCTGAAAGACTATGGAATTAAATTCACTCTTATAACTGGTCGTGTTCATTCTGCTTCCGTTAAATATGCAAAAAAACTTGGGATTGAGGACCCGATAGTTTCACTAAATGGTGCGCTTGTCAAGTTTCCTGAAGGTGAGACGATAAAGGCTTTTTATCTTCCGGAAAAAAAGGTTCTCAAAGCGCTTGACCTTGCGGAAAGGTATTTTGTAAATATACTCTTTTATTCGGAGGATAAAGTTATTTATACAGCAGAAAATACCATTTTTCCGTCGTATATTGGAAATTTGGAGGCTGAAACAATGGAAGTTGATTCATATTACGATCACACCGATAAGGTTCTTCGCGTTGTTTTTAGTTCGGATCGAAGTTTAGTACTCCACAAAATCGCGCATAAACTTGAACCGCCTTTCTTTTCGAATATATCGACATCAATTTATCCGTCGCTTAAGTATGATAGGTTGACTTATCTTGAGGTAAAGCGTCGTGGAATTTCAAAAGCAACGGGGTTAAAATATGTGTGCAAGTATTACGGGTTGAAGTGGAAGGAAGTAGCTGGGATTGGAGATTTTTACAACGATCTTGAATTTTTGAAAAGGGTTGGTGTAGCTGTGGCGATGAAAAATGCAATCGCTGAGGTAAGATTTAATGCTGATTATGTCACGACCAAAACAAACGATGAAGATGGAGTAAGCGAATTTCTTGAAATTTTGCTCGATGCAAAAAAATTTGCTTAAGATATGAAAATCCTACGGGATCTAACATTTTTTTTCTCGAGAGGTTTAACTTTGAAGATTTTGATGTTTTTTCTCCCCCCGTTTACCGCTATGATTTTGTTCAGGAGTCCTTATGCCTTTGAACATAAATATGAGGTTGGAAGCGTATGGCTTTATGACGATGTCGTCGCTCCTTTTTCTTTTCCGATTTATAAGGACGAGAAGCAATATCAAGAGGAGATCGCAAGGGTTTATAATGAAGTTTACTTTATATTTGATGTCGATACTCAAGTTTACAAAACTCAGCTAAATGAGGTTCAAGTTTTTTTAACTAGTTTAAAGTCATATCTTGATTTAAAACAGGCTCATCAAGTTAAACCAAGCAACAGGCGTGATTCGGTTGAGATTGAAAACTTAAAGAAGGTTTTAACTCAGAAAATTACAGTTGAGGAGATTGAGAAAATCGAGTTTTTATACAAAGTTGGACATTTTGATTTAAATAAGTTAAAGCTTGCTGCTGAATTATATCTTTCATCAATATACAGACCTGCTGGGGTTATTTCAATTCCAAGATCGGCACTAAGGCGAAATGAAATAGTTTTAAGGAAGGGCAAATTTGAGGAGGTTTATAGACAGGGGAAGTTTTACGACTTGAATGAGGCTCGTTCTTTTGCTGAGGATTTTGTACGAAAAAATTTTCCTGAATTTGGTATAATGGATTCAACTTATTTTGATTTGATCGCGAAGATTTTTTATTCATTTGTTAAGCCGAATTTGATATTTAACGACAAAGAAACGAACAACTTAATCGAGCGGGAGAAAAGCAAAATTTTGAGAACCGCGGGCGTCGTTCGAGAAAATGAGAAGATAATATCCAGGCACGAGATAATAACCCCAGAAAAATATTTGAAGCTTGAATCATTAAGAAGAGCTCAAGAAGAACGGGGCATTGGAACGGGACAAGTTTTAAGGGATCTTGGACGCTTTATTTTAATCAGTAGCATACTTGCCATCTTCTGGATTTATCTTTACATGTATAGGAAAAAAATCTATTTTGATAATAAACTGCTCTCCCTTATAACTGCTCTTTTAATGTTTGAGATTTTGCTTACTTTCCTGATAACGAGAATGAAAGCAGGATATGAGGCGAATTATCTTATTCTTATACCGGCGTTTTCAATGCTGATGACGATAATATTTGATTCAAGGGTTGCGTTTTGGGCAACCGCAGCTATTTCACTTATTATCGGTTCCATTACTGGTTATAGTTATGATATCACTGCAGCATCATTTGTTGCTGGAACAGTTTCAATTTATTCGGTCAGGAGCATTGGTAATAGGATGCAAATTTTCAGAAGTTTTATTTTCATTTTTGTTGCGTATGCTTTTGTCGTGCTTAGTTTTTCTCTTCAAAAGCAAGAATCGATAAATGTTGTTTTCACCAAGCTTAGCTTTGTAATTGGGAATGCTTTACTTTCGCCGGTTTTAACATATGGATTGTTGGTTTTCTTTGAGAAAATCTTTGGGATTATGACAGAGATTACACTTCTTGAACTTTCTGATTTTAATCATTCCCTTCTTCGTGAGCTTTCAGTGAGGGCTCCGGGGACATTTCATCATAGCATTGCAGTTGCAACGCTTGCAGAGGCAGCAGCAAAAGCAATTGGTGCTAACTCTGTGTTGGCTCGCGTTGGAGCGTATTATCATGATGTTGGTAAGATTTTGAACCCGGAATTTTTTGTCGAGAATCAAATGGAGTCGGACAAACTTCACAGCTCGATCACGCCCGAGCAAAGCGTTCAAATAATTATATCGCATGTTGAGGAAGGTCAAAAAATCGCTCGAAAATACGGTCTCCCGTCGGAGATAATAAAATTTATACCCATGCATCATGGAACAACACTTGTTGCCTATTTTTATGGGAAAGCATTAAAGAGAAGAGAGTTAAGAAACATTGAAATAGAGGAAAGTAATTTTAGGTATAAAGGACCAAAACCAGATTCAAAGGAAACAGGGATAGTGATGCTTGCTGATTCTGTAGAAGCCGCAGTTAGATCGCTTGATGAGAAAACGCCTGAGAATATAGAGAAAACAGCTGAGGCAATATTTGAAAACAGGATTGAAGATGGTCAACTTGATGAATCGAATTTAACTTTTAAAGATATTGAAGAAATAAAGAAAACATTTGTTCAAATGCTTGTTAATCTTTATCACCCCAGGGTTAAATATCCTGAACAAGAAAAAAGAAGTGAAAAGAAATTAGTTGAAAGTAAGCAACTGAAATTGAAGACGACAAGAAAAACAAAGAGATCAGGGAATGCATCAAGTTGATGAAAAACTTGCGTTTGATAGAGTTTTGTTGAAGATTAAAAATAACAATTGGCGGCGATTTTTAACCCATTTTCTTAGGTCTATTGAGATTGAAAAGGGTTACTCAAAAAATACAGTTGAATCATATTCAATTGATCTTGCTCGCTACATTTCCTTTCTCGAAGATAGGGGAATTGAGCATCCGGACTTTGTCAGCGAGGAGTTGATAAGGGAATATATTCGTGCGCTTGGGATAGCGGAGTTAAGCCCGTCAAGCATATCGAGAAATGTTGCTTCGATAAGGACATTTCATAAGTTTTTGCTTCTTGAGTCGTATTCTAAAAATTATCCTGCCGAAAATATTGAACATCCAAAAATGAAAAGGAAATTACCCGAGGTTTTAAGTGTTGATGAAGTTTTTACTTTGCTTGATCAGCCGGATATTTCAACTCCAATTGGGTTAAGGGATAAAGCACTTCTTGAATTGATGTATGCGACGGGGGTAAGGGTTTCGGAGTTGATAAATTTGAGGCAGATTGATCTTTTGTTTGACATGGAGATTATAAGAGTTTTTGGTAAGGGTTCAAAAGAAAGGTTGGTGCCAATTGGGAAGGTGGCGATTAAATGGGTGCGGGAATATCAGTTGAAAGTTAGACCGAAACTTGTTAAAATTGGAAGTGGAGATTTTCTTTTTTTAAGTAGATTTGGCAAGAGGATGACAAGAATGAGCGTGTATAAAATCGTAAAGAAATACGCTTTGATGGCAGGTATAAAAAAGGAAATACATCCACATACATTGCGACATTCATTTGCGACGCATCTTCTTGAAGGTGGTTCAGATTTGAGATCGGTTCAGGAGATGCTTGGGCATTCAAGTATAACCACAACCCAAATTTATACTCACATAAGCAATGAGACATTAAAAGAGATATATCGTCTTTATCATCCAAGGGCAATTTAAATTTTTAGCAAACCAAAACAAAAAGGAGCAAAAATATGGCAGGTCAACTACCAAACTGGGAAAACATAGCTGAGAAACTTAACAGTTATGTCGATGATGTCAGGAATGAATTTGAACAAATGCTTGGTGAAATAGTTGAGATCCCAACCATCAGCATGGATCCATCTTACAGAAACGACATTGAGAGAGGCGCTGATCTTGCGGTTGAATTTTTAAAGAAATTTGGCTTTGAAGCTAAAAAATGTCAAACCCCCGGGAATCCAGTTGTCTTCGGGTCGTATGTAACCGATCCAAAGAATCCAACTCTTGCGATTTACAATCATCTTGATGTTCAACCCGCAGGTGGTCCTGAGTGGGTTCGTGAGCCGTTTAAATTTAGCAAGGAGAATGGAAAATATTATGGGCGTGGAACAACTGATGATAAAGGACCGGCTCTTTCAGCTCTTTTCGCTGCTCGTTTCGCGGTTGAAAATGGTATCCCGCTAAACATTAAGTTCATTTGGGAATTTGAGGAGGAAAACGGAAGCCCGAACTTTGAACACTTCATCAGGCAATACAAATCAGAGATCAAACCAGATTCCATACTTGTCTCGGATACATTGTGGATTTCCTCGGATAAACCAGCTATACCTTATGGATTAAGAGGATTACAAGGAGCCAGGCTTGTCCTTGAGACGGGCACGAAAGATGTTCATTCTGGAACCACGGGTGGTTGGGCAAGAAATCCAATTGGTGAGCTTTGTCAACTTATATCGCAGCTTTACGATGCAAAGACAGGCAAAATAAAGATCCCTGGATTTTACAAGGATGTAAAGAAATTAAGCGATAAGGAATTGAAAAATTTCCTTGCATCAGGATTTGATGTTAAAAAGAGGATTGAGATATTTGGTTTCAAGAGCGTGAGAACGAAAAACAAAGCAGAGGTTTTGAAAAGAATTTGGGCTGAACCAACCTTTGAAGTTCATGGCATCGTAGGTGGCTATACGGGTCCCGGGATAAAAACGATAGTTCCTCCAAGAGCGGAGGCAAAGATAAGCATGCGACTTGTTCCAAATCAGACGCCAGAGAAAGCTTTCAAATTGCTTAAAGATTATGTGAAGAAACTTAATCCAGATGTCGAAGTTATACGTGAAAATGCGCTTGAACCGTATTTGGGAGAATTTGAAGGTCCGTATGCAAACTCAGCGGTGAAGGCAATTGAATATGCGTTTGGAGTTAAACCAGCCTTCATAAGAGAAGGTGGTTCAATTGGTGCGGTTGTCACAATGCAAAAGTTGTTAAAAGTTCCAATTGTTATGATCGGGCTCAGTTTACCCGAACATGGATACCATGAGCCAAATGAGAATTTTGACTGGAGACAGGCATCCGGTGGG
>JBKBWH010000289.1:0-2183 GCA_046289115.1 Candidatus Kryptonium sp. | reverse complement strand
GGTAAAGCAACTCCAGATATCATGAGTCAGGCTGGGATTGAATGTGTTGATTGTCATGTAGTAGCTGGTAAGGTTATAAAGCCCAATGAGACAATTTGCTTAAATTGTCATGATTCTGGGTATGATAAAATGGCTCTTGATTGGAAAAATGAGGTGAAAAAGTTGATAGGCGAAGTTAAGAATTTGAATACAAATTATAATGGTAAAGATAGGGATGAAATTTTAAGAGTTGTATCTGAAATTGAGAAATGGAGTGCATCAGGGATACATAATTACCAGCTTGTTACCGAGGTGTTGCAGAGCATTAAGAGAAAGTTAAGTTCACAGGCAGTAAGTGAGAAATTGAAAACATATTGACAATTAAAGCCTACTTTGCTAAATTAATAGCGTAAAAACAAAAACCTCAGGAGGAGATATGAAGAAATATTTGTTTGTCCTGTTTTTGATCCCCGTTGTTTTAGGTTACCTTATTTCGCAAGAGGCGCCGAAGCATAAGTATGTTGGCGTTGCAGTTTGTGCACCGTGTCATAAGGGAGAGAAGAAGGGCAAGATGTTTGAGATTTGGCAGGCGAGCAAGCATGCGAAGGCATATGAGACATTAAAGACGGAAGAGGCGAAAAAGATTGCACAAGGAAAAGGAATTAAAGTTCCACCGCATGAAGCTCCTGAATGTTTAAAGTGTCATGTCACTGGTTATGGAGCTCCGAAGGAGGCATTTTTGGAGAGATTTAAAATTGAGGATGGGGTTCAATGTGAAGCTTGCCATGGTCCAGGTTCAGACTATAAAGCTTTGAAGATCATGCAAAATAGAGAAGAGGCTGTGAAGAATGGGCTTGTGCTTGTTTTGGTTTCGGATGGGAGTGCAGAGAAGCATTGCAAGACATGCCATAATGAAGAGAGCCCAACATTTAAAGGGTTTGATTTCAAGAAAGAGTGGCCCAAGATAGCACATCCACTTCCGAAGGCTGAATAATTTTACAGCGCATCCCATAAGGGATGCGCTTTTTTGTTTTTGGGATATTCTCAAAAATAAAAGATCGCATTTTACGGTGGAAAATCGAAAGAGTTCAAGGAGAAATTTTTTAAATTATGTTCTCGGATTCGGTTTCCTCGGGTGGATCATGTCTGTTCTATATCCAATCATTCGCTATATCATACCTCCTAAAATTCCCGAAGCGAAAGTGAAAAGTGTTAAGGTTGGGAAGGTTGACGATTTCAAACCGGGAACTGGAACGATATTCAAATTTGGAAACAAACCTGGAATTTTAATTCGGCTTGAAACGGGTGAATTTCGGGCTTTTTCAGCCGTTTGCACACATCTTGATTGCACAGTTCAATATCGTGGGGATATGAAGGCGATTTGGTGTGCTTGCCATAATGGGGTATTTGACCTTAATGGGCGAAACATTTCGGGTCCTCCGCCTAAACCTCTTGAAGCATTTCGTGTCATTGTAAGGGGAGATGAAATTTATGTATCAAAGGAAGGTTAAGGCTATGGCGAAATTCGGAGAAAAATTATTTAACTGGTTTGATGAAAGATATAAAATACGTGGCTTCATTGAATTTATGTCGCATAAATCCGTGCCCCAGCATAGGCATTCGATATGGTATTATTTTGGTGGGGTAAGTTTATTTCTTTTTATAATTCAGGTTATCACTGGCATTCTTTTGTTGCTTTATTATAGGGTTGGGGAAGATAGTTCTTATGAGAGCGTTCAATTCATAGTTTCAAAGGTTAAATTTGGTTGGTTGATTCGCTCGATCCACAGTTGGTCAGCAAATTTAATGATACTTGCGGTTTTCATTCATATGTTCAGCGTTTACTTTACGAAGGCATATCGTAAACCGAGGGAATTAACTTGGGTTACTGGATTTTTGCTTTTAATACTTTCTTTAGCATTTGGATTCAGTGGATATCTTTTGCCTTGGAATGAACTTGCTTTTTTTGCAACTAAGGTTGGAACGGAAATAATTGGTTCAATCCCCGTAATCGGGAAGGAATTGTTAATAATTGTTCGCGGTGGGGAGGATGTAACTGGTGCGACCCTTTCAAGATTTTTTGGGCTTCATGTAGCCATACTTCCGGGAATTTTTACGGTAATTCTTTTCATACATCTTTTGTTCGTTCAGATTCAGGGTATGAGTGAACCACTCGAATGGGAGAAGTTACCGCCCGAGAAGAA
>JBKBWH010000288.1:0-2188 GCA_046289115.1 Candidatus Kryptonium sp. | reverse complement strand
TCTGTCAAATTTCGCTGTAGCTCAATTTGACAATGTTGGAACTTCTGCTGCAGCTTTTCTTAAAATTCCAGTTGATCCACGAGGCGCGTCTCTTTCAAATGCAGTGGTAGCTAATGCAAATGATCCATCCGCAGTTTATTGGAATCCGGCTGGACTATCGCAGATGAAAAGAACAGAGGTTATGTTCGCAAACACAGATTGGATTGCTGATCTCAATGTTTCTTTCCTCGGCGTTGGTGTTCCGCTTGGAAATTTTGGCGCAATTGGAGTTGGGGTAACTTATCTATCAATGGGAGATATGCCCATTACTACATGGTTGGATACAGAAGGTGCAAGTGGTCAAACTTTCTCCGCGTATGATGCATGCTTTGCTGTTGCTTATGCGAGAAAATTGACCGATAAATTTTCAATTGGTTTAAGTGTTAAGTATATCACGGAGACAATTTCTCACTCAACTGCAAGCGCCTTTGCTCTTGATATTGGAACTTTATATGATACAGGGTTCAGAGGTTTGAAGGTGGGTATGTCTTTCACGAACTTCGGAACTAAAATGCGCCTTGAGGGTAGAGATTTGATCGTAAAGGTTGATCCATATCCAACCGCTGGCTCAAATCCAATTGATGTCATAGCAAATCTAAAAACTGAGGAATGGTCTTTGCCTTTAACATTTCAAATGGGTGCAACATTTAATTTAGTTGAGAGTGAAACTTTCAGGTTTACATTGAATGCTGATTATAGGGATGAGCGTGATTACAGAGCGTTGGGACTTGTTGGAGGTGAATTTGCATTTAAAGAAATGTTTTTTGTAAGAGTTGGTGGAATGAAAAGATATGCTGTTGATGAAACCCAAGGTAAATTTACGCTGAACGCTGGAGCTGGCTTGAAACTTAACATCCCAGGCTCAACTATAAAATTAAGATTTGACTATTCCTATTCAGATCTTTACAGACTAAAACAAGCGCATAGGGTTGCACTCGGCGTTATCTTATAGAAGGATAATTAAAATGTTTTCCGGGCACCAGCTTCTCAGCTGGTGTCTTTTTTATTTAAAACCTTCCGCCGTTCATTTTCGTCTTAAAAAATAAAAAAGTTCATACCATGAGAAAACTTAATCTGATCTTTCTATCCCTTTTAATTATCTCAGTGTGTGCTGCGGATGATTTTAAGTTTTGGAAGGGTGGGATTTATAACCCAGCAATTCCAACCCCTAAGCAAATCCTTGGATATGATATTGGGGATTTCATAACTGAACATCACGAAATGGAACGCTATATCGATACGCTTGCAAAATCATCAAACAGAATAAAAGTGATAAAATACGGTGAATCGTATGAAAGGAGGGGAATGTATCTTTTAGTGATAAGTTCGCCCGAAAATCTCGCAAGACTTGATGAGATAAGGGGAAACATTAAAAAATTAACAGATCCAAGGAAGACATCTGAAACAGAGGCTAAAAGGATATCTGAATCTAACCCGATAATTGTTTGGTTAAATTATTCAAATGATGGTGATGAAACTGCTGCTTTTGAGGCTGGGATTCAAGTCGCATATCAACTTTGCGCCGGTGAAGATGATGTGACTAAAAAAATTCTCAAAGATGCGGTTGTCATAATTAACCTCCCGCATAATCCGGATAGCCATCAAAAGGCTGTCTCGTGGTTTAAGGCAACATTCGTCGGGAAATATGGAAACCCAGACCCTTATGCTTCTGAACATCGCGGTGACTGGAGAATGAAAACGAATTACAATCATTATCTCATTGATTTAAATAGGGATGCATTTGCATGTTCACAGGTTGAAACACAGAGGGTTGTTGAGCAATTTCATTATTGGAATCCGCAAGTTTTTGCAGATCACCATGGCGAAACAAAGAATATGTTTTTTGTTCCCTACGCTCAACCTGTAAACTTAAATGTACCCGAGACAACCAAAAAATGGGCAAAGGTTATTGGACTTAACATTGCTCGCGGTTTTGATGACTACGGTTGGAGCTATTATACGGGCGAAGTTTTTGATTTACATTATCCTGGATATTGGGATTCTTATCCAGCTTTAAATGGCGCAATTGGAATGACATTTGAAACTGATGCCGGTGGGAGAAAAGGTTTTCAACTTGAAAGAGAAGATGAAACTGTGATAACTTTCAAGGAAGGAATACATCATCATTTCATAGCATCAATGAAAACGC
>JBKBWH010000287.1:0-2191 GCA_046289115.1 Candidatus Kryptonium sp. | reverse complement strand
TGTTGTGATTCAAGCGCTTTAAAAACAGCCACCAAGCTTCCAAAGTCAAGATCTGGTCTAACATCAATCGTAAATAAACCAGTTTTACCTTCACCTGCTGACATAGTTACGCCAACATTTACCCCATGCCCACGGAAGAAATCCCAACTAAAACCATATTGTTTTAACTTTGATGCATCAGCTTCAAAAAATACAGCCGAAATCATAACTTCGCGGGTCTCAAATTGAACTTTTGCCTTTTCTTCCTCTGTTGGAGCAGTCGGGGTTGGCGGTCCCATTACCTCAGCAAGTGGAACGATTTTTATATAATCAGCGTATTCCTCATACCAAAGTTTGTTCACCCTTAAAATCAATTCAAAAGCATCAAGCCAATGCATCCTATCAATGTCAACACCAATCGGTATTGTCCTTGCCTCCGGGTCAATTATAACCTTTCCAAGAAACTTCTTGCTTATGTCGTTAAAAATTTGAAGAGCTTGATTAAACGGCATCGTCCTAGACATTGAAACTATCTCTTCGGGAGCAACATAAGCCCGCCTTAACTCTCTGGGACGACCTCCAACTTGTGAAAGAGCTAAACCTGCTAAAAGTTCAAAAAGAAGTAAAAAAACGAAAATCTTTAGTTTCATATCACCTCTCTGTTATTTTTGTTGCTCAAATCTGAGTTTCAATACAAACTTCTCAACTATACCTGCTTTGTTAAGTGTAAACTCAACTTGATTTCTATCAATATCAATTTTTGTCACATAACCAAGATAAACTTCATCTCCCTCCCTTAAAACATGAATTTTTCCAGTGTGATCGGCGATAAACGCTCTTCCGGGTATCACTGCTTTCAAATCGGCTCTTTCAACTTCAAGTAAACCTCTTGTATTAGGTGGCAACTCTCTATAAATATATGGTACAAAGGGATCCTTAACCTCTTCAACAATTACATCACCAAGCGTTCTTTTTATTGGGGGTAAGTCCTTGACCTCAGCGTAAAGGGCGTGAATTTCCATTTGAAATGGGACTACAATTTTAAACCTTTTCGTCTCCTCATCCCGCGTTTCAACCCCACGAAGGTCAAGCCGTGCAATCCTATAAATCTGGGGACCTTGCTCAAGATACCAAATGAATTTATAAATATTTTCAAACGACGCTTCGCCTTTTATATCGTAAATGTTGTATGCATACTTCTGCGCTTTCTTACTGCCCATATAAAGCATATCAAATTTAACAAAGCCAGCGTAATTCAAAATTGAATTCAAATATGAATAAGTCATTGCCGGTGTGACATCTGGAAGTATTTGTTTGTCAAGTTGTGCTAACTTTTCCTGCTCTTCTTTGATCTGCTTTTGCAAGTTATAAAGTTCAACTTGCAATCCAGCAAGGGCATTTATTTGTTGCTCAGTTCTTCGAATTTCAGCTTTAGCTTCATTTATCTTCTTCGGATAAGAATAAATAATAAAATACGCCCCAACCACAAGAATTATAACAAGAAAGGTAAGAAGTATAAGCGTATTTCTGGTTTTATATGGCAATTCTCACCTCAAACTTTTATTTTTTAGTCTCCTTTCCTTGTTCAGGCGTTATAGATGCTCTTATTTCAAACTGATAAACTGTTCTTCCTCTTATCTCCTGCACCTGAACTTGCATCAATGTTGCGTTTCCAAGAGCATTTGAAAACCTCGGGATCCTATTTCTATAAAGCGAATAACCTCTAATTGTAATCGTTTTCGGATCAGACGCCCCTATATCAGTAATCCAAATCCTTCCGACCCTTTGAGCTTCCGTTGCAACCTTGTTTAAGAACTTACTCCATATATCGGTATTAACTCGCATTGAATCAAGAACACCAAAAGTTGATTTATAATAAGCTAACCTTTGTCTTGCAAAGTCCACCTGCTGTTGTAATGTTTGAAGCTCCGCAAGCTCAGATTTTTTTCTTTGAAGTTCAGTTTGAGTTTCTAAAAGCGTTCGATTAAGTTGTGCTATTCTCGTCGTCACTTGAAAAGTTAAAATAGGTATTAAAAGTAAAAATAACCACCCAAGAAGACCAAGTTTAAAAACCTTTTGCCCCTCTCTGACTTCAAATGGAGTTAGATCAATTGCGTAAAGCTCTTTGTTTTCTATAGCAAGCGTTCTCCAAGCTGAACCAATCGCAACTGCAACTCTTGGCAAATTCTCCAAAAGCAAAGGATCCGCACCG
>JBKBWH010000286.1:0-2207 GCA_046289115.1 Candidatus Kryptonium sp. | reverse complement strand
CCCCTTGTCTTCCAGAGCGACCTCTCAACTGTAGATCAATTCTCCGTGCTTCATGTCTTTCCGTTCCAATTACATGCAAACCTCCAAGTTCAGCAACTCCGGGACCAAGTTTAATATCTGTACCGCGCCCAGCCATATTTGTTGCAATGGTTACCATTCCACGAAGTCCAGCATTGGCGACGATTTCGGCTTCCCTTTGATGGTGTTTCGCATTTAAAACATTATGAGGAATCCCACGACGCTTCAGCATTCTGCTCAAAAGCTCAGAAACTTCAACACTCGTCGTCCCGACGAGGACAGGTCTTCCAATCTTATGCATTCGCTCTATTTCGTCAATGACAGCATTATACTTTTCTCTTTTCGTTCTATAAATCACATCATCGTAATCAATCCTTATACATGGTTTATTCGTTGGAATAACCACAACATCAAGCTTGTAAATTTCCCAAAACTCTTGAGCTTCCGTTGCAGCCGTTCCAGTCATTCCCGCAAGCTTTTTATACATTCTAAAATAGTTTTGAATCGTAATGGTTGCAAGGGTCTGGGTATCCTGCTCAACCTTTACTCCTTCCTTTGCTTCAATTGCTTGATGCAATCCCTCAGAATATCTTCTGCCGGGCAAAACTCTACCTGTGAATTCATCAACGATTAAAACTTTTCCATCCTGCACAATGTAATCAACATCTTTTTCAAACATTATATAAGCTCTAAGCAATTGCTGAATTGAGTGAACCTTGTCCGCTCGTTCAGAATAAAGTCGGTATAATTCCTCCTTCTTTCTCTGCTTTTGTGCTGGTGTAAGATAAAGATCATTTTCAATTATGCTTATCTCCGTCCCAAGATCTGGTAAGATGAAAAATTCTCTATCTTCCGGCGAAAGATTTGAAAGAAACTCTCTTCCCTTTTCAGTCAAATCAATTATATGATTCTTCTCATCAACGACGAAATATAGGTCCTCGTCAAGTTGGCGCATCCTGACGCCTTGATCTTTGAGAAATTCAAGTTCTGTATCAAGCAATAGTTTTTGATATTCCGGCTCAGCAAGGATTTTGCGCAACTTCTTATGCTTTGGTGCCCCCCTGTGTGCTTTCAGAAGTAAAACCCCAGCTTCTTCAAATTTATCCTCGTTCAAAAGCTTTTCAGCTTCATCGACTATTTTGCTGACAAGATTGATCTGCGCTGTGACAAGTTTTTCTATCTTCGGTTTCATCCAGTCAAACTTGTGCTCCGTTTCAGGCACGGGACCACTTATTATAAGGGGAGTTCGCGCCTCATCAATTAAAACAGAGTCAACCTCATCAACGATTGCGTAATAATGCCCGCGCTGGACTATATCGTTCGGGTCAATCGCCATATTATCGCGCAGATAATCAAAACCAAATTCATTGTTAGTTCCGTAGGTGATGTCACAATTGTATTGAACTTTTCTTTGTTCAGTGTTCATCCAGTTTTGAATACATCCAACTGTTAAGCCAAGAAACTCATAAATTTTCCCCATCCACTGGCTATCTCTGAGGGCAAGGTAATCGTTAACCGTCACGATGTGCACACCACGCCCTGTCAAAGCATTAAGATAAGCTGGCATCGTTGCCACGAGCGTTTTACCCTCGCCTGTTGCCATTTCAGCAATTTTGCCCTGATGAAGCACAATAGCACCCATTAATTGCACATCAAATGGAACCATATCCCACACAATTTTATGCCCCGTCACCTCCCAACTTTTTCCGACCAATCTTCTACAAGTTTCCTTTACAACTGCATAAGCCTCGGGCAAAATTTCATCAAGAACTTTTTGTTCCTCTTTAAACAATTCCTTCTCAAGTCTTTCTATCTCATCGTAAATCTCAAGTCTTTCTTCACGAGTTAATTCTTTATCCTCACGAACACGAATTTTAAGATCGTTAATTTTATCTTCAATATGCCTTGTTCTTTCCTTTATCCTGGATTTAAACTCTTCAGTTTTTGCCCTTAATTCTGCATCTGTTAATGTGTTAAGAGTTGCATAAATTTCATTTATGCGCTTAACAATTGGGATCAAAGCCTTTAAATCCTTCTCATTCTTGCTCGGAAAAATTTTTCGCAAAAGTTTTGTAAGCATAATTTGTGCTCTTACTTCAAAATTGTTTTTGATAATTTTTCAGTTAAAAATATAAAAATAATCCCACTTATAAACAAAAAGCCCCAAGTTTATAGAAAGCGGAGAGGGT
>JBKBWH010000285.1:0-2213 GCA_046289115.1 Candidatus Kryptonium sp. | reverse complement strand
ATGGTGAAAATGGGTTTGGATATGCGTAAGTTTTGTTTAATCCAGCCACTTTTTCATATGTCCTATAAATTGTCCAGTTATCTCCAAAGGTCATTGAATCTGTAAATTTAACAAGTCCATCGGAACTCCCAGCCCAAATTGTGTCTCCTTGTACTCCAATTGAATAAAAGATATTTGTGTAAATAACATGGCGGGTTGAAGGATCCACTATTTTACCAGCTTTTTCCCAACTTTTTCCGAAATCTTTCGTTCGCCAAAGCCCATTATCACTTACTGCGTAAACAATGGAATCCCTGAAAGCGATATTGTGAACGAATTCTCCAAATAGTGTTGTCCGCCATGTGTTGCCACCATCTTCTGAAAAACTTAAGGCTTTATATTCATTCGGATCGTTTGCATTTATCGTCGCACCCCAGATTATGTTTTTCGTTTCGTTGCCAGTGTTAATTTTTTGATTTCCAAGCGCAACGACAAAATTTCCAGATATTGGCACTGATTGATTTTGATGATTGAATTTCACCCAACTTATTCCTCCATCCGTTGACTTATTTATTCCGTCAGCTGTGCCAACCCAAAGTATTGAATCATCAACTGAGATAACAGAAAAAACGCGATGATTATAATTTTTCACTGGGTTAAGTTCAAATCTTAACGAATCATTTGGGCTAATTTGATTTAAATTATCGGGGGGTAAAATAACCCGTTGCCAAGTTTTTCCCATATCAGTTGACTTTCTCAATCCCCCTGCAAAAGATGCTATAAATATAGCGTCATCGGTCAATGCAATATCGTATATTATGTTGTTAATCGTGGTTGTTACGGGTAAAGCCTTAATTTGATTTATACCGTACACCTCAACTGTATCATTTTTATCATCGATTGGCTGTTCTACTTTTGTCCAGGTTTTGCCACCGTCGGTTGAGTACACAAGCCCAAGACCTTCAGGAAAGTAGTTGTTATCTATTTTAACAGTTCGAGCAAGTGCGACCCAGATTACTCCATCTCTACATGCGATCGCTGAAATTTTACTTTCTCCAAACTCGGGCGTTTTGTAATAGTTTTTCCATGTTTTACCCCCATCAGCTGTCATGCTTAAACCTTTGCTTGTCCCGATCCATACGGTATCGTTACAAATGCAGATATTTGTCACCACATTTCCAGCGGGTAAGTCTGAAAAATTTAATGACGAAAATTTGTCTTCGGATGAAGATAGTTGATATCCAATCTTTAGTTGAGAGTATGAAAAATTCAACAAAATTATTAAAAATGCAAGCGGTTTCAGCTTCATATGACGTTCAGAAAGTGTGTTATAGTATTGCTTGTAGCGCCGGCTCTATCAATTGCTTGAAATTCAAATCTATAAGTGCCTTTTGGTGTATTTGGCGGAAGTTGAATTATTATAGAGTAAATCCCATCTCCAGCTTTATCATCCCCGCTTATACCGCTTGAATTCCCATCGTCATACATTCTAAATGGATTTCCAGATGATGGAGAACCATCTGGTTTAAAAGAGTTGAAATAGACAGCCTTTATATCATTATCACCATCTGGGTCTGTAGCTTTTATTGTGATTTTTATAAGAATTGTTTGAGTTTGAAGGATAACCGTATCAGGCGCGTTTAAGTCAGAAATTATCGGTGGGCGATTCCCACGATAAAGGTTTAAATTAAAATAAAATTCATTGCTTGTGAAATTGCTTTTGTCAATAGAAAAGAACCTCACCTGGTAAATTCCCGATTCTTTTCTTCTAATTTTAAATTCAGGCTCGCCATAAAATGTTGAATCATTTATTCTGTTAAGTTTTGTTTGAATTAATGTAGTTCCGCGCAAAGGATTTATAATATAACAAAAGGTCTCGCTAATGTCATCCTGTCCATCTTTATCGTAGACAATTGTCATTGCTTTAAATTTTATTTTTAAAGTGTCTTCGGGATTTTTTTCTTCTCCTACTAAAATTGCATCAAGATTAATTTCGTTTGGTTCAATTTTGGCGGATTTTATAATTGGTGGATTTGCAAAGTTAATATCAATCACATTTAAATTTTCCCTTTCACACGAATGAAACAACGCGATAATTAAAAGCGCTATGATCTTTCGCATCTTTACTTTATTTTTATTGGCACAGGTGAAATTGACAAAATGGATATTGCAATAGCTATCCATCCAATTATTTTGCGTTTTTTGTCAAGCATTCCGAAGGTTCCAACAGGTGG
>JBKBWH010000284.1:0-2218 GCA_046289115.1 Candidatus Kryptonium sp. | reverse complement strand
AATATGTCAGTGTAATCTTTAATGTAGAGCACTAAACCATCTTTTGTCATCTTGAAATCTACCATACGATTCCTCCTTGCTTATCATAAAAGTCAGAGTATTAGCGCTTCTATTTCATCAATCCACTCAGAAACATCTATCGGTGAAATTTCTTTGATGAGCTTTTTAAACGTAAAAAAGCTATCTCGGAATACATCCAATCTATTTCCTGAATGTACTTCGACAGCACATTCGAGGAGCGCAGCAAAGTAATCAGCGGTTCTTACAATTCTTCCAGAATCCCCGCTAAATGGTTCAATACAATATTCTACGTAATTTTCGAGAGGTTTTACATTCTCATTTCCGTTTATCCACTCTTTAATCATCTCACGTTCAACGACGTTGACTAGCTCTTCTAAACCTGGGACTTTTTTCTTTGTCGGAGTTATGACATCACCTGTGAATGCTTCCGGTAGGTCGTGCAGGACTGATTTCAAAATAACTTCTTCGATATTTTCGAATTTATATAATTTTGCAATCAAGTAAGCTATTGTAACAACAAGGAAAGAATGCCCCGAAACAGTTGTTCGAACATTGCGGTGGGTTCTATTCCATCGCACCATGGAAGTGAGGTTTAAAATGGCTGACCAAGAGTATTTAGCGGTAGCCCACAACTTATCGCTTTTTTCTCTTCCAAAATGGTTTTCTATTTTTTCTATCTTTTCTTCCAATTCTTTCAAAGGTTGGGAGTAATCGAAAAGTTTTCCATTTTCATAAGCTTCAAGATAGCTCACGTATAAATCGGCAATTTTATCTAATGGATTTTCTTTAATAGATGATACTAAAAAATCAACGGTTTCTTCATCTGACAATTTTCGTAAATCCTGAATAGATTTCTCAGTTACTTCTTTCCATACTTGTGGCGAAAACCTTTCGATGCGCTCTTTGAGTTGCAGCGAAACGTCCGAAAGTACAATCTTTGGAAGTTCACGTGTGAACCTCCATTTTAGGCTATCTTCAATTGATTGAATCGATTGACCTTCGGAGATTTTAAAAAGGAAAGATAAAAATAATGTATTAAAGGAATTATCAGCTTCGGAAAACCTTATTATCGCCGGTCGGTTATTCCAACGCTGAATCGTGAACAAATTTGTGAGAGAAAACAAAAAATTCCCCTTCCCCAAGTGAATCACTCCCGACAATATTCCCAATTTGATATTATTATACCACGATAAACATGGAGAAGGGAAATTTCTTTAGGTCTCATTAATTTTTATCACGAGCTTAAATTTTGATAGATTATCTTTTTATCGGCTTTATTCATCTTTTTACTTTCGTACATCTTCAAATCGGCACTTTGAATCGCTTCTTCAAGAGAGTTGTAATTTCGCAAACTAACAATTCCATACGAAAATTCAACTATGGAAGTTAATTTTACCCGTTCGATGACCTTCTCAGGTTCATTCGAATCTATGTAGAGTAAAAATTCATCACCACCATACCTTACAAGAACATCGCTCTTTCTTATCATGTTTAGGCATGTTTTTGAGAAATCTTTTAAAATTTGGTCACCTTTCGTATGACCGTATTTATCGTTGTGCTCTTTGAGATTATCAATATCAATAAACACTAAAAAACCTTTTCTATCATTACGCTTAACACTCTCAAAGATGTTCGAAAGTATCTCCATACCAGCTTGTCTTGTATATGCCCCAGTTAGTTGGTCACGTAGTAGCATATAAATTGATCTGTTATGGTACAATATATTCTGTAAATGCGTTTGAGCAATTTCAAAGATGTTGCTAATAAAATCGCGCTCTTGCGTTGAAAAATCTGTGTGATAAATCGTTAGTTTCAAACTATCAGATTGAAATGAACTTGAAATTTTGCACGATTTTCCGATTATCTTTATGTACGAGTCTGTCATTGCCCTAACACCTACTACAGATGTGTTGAGATAAATAATAGAAGCTAACTTATTTATAAACTCAACTTCGTTTAGTGTCTTTATTAGTTCTTTTATTATATTTAAGAAATTTTTCTTTAGATATTCAGTGTTTTGTATCTTATTAGCTTTTGCCGTGTTATCATTGAAAATAAGCAATTTTTCCACACTGATACACCCCTATATAAATTTTGTATTTTTTCCTTCTAAACAAATTATCGGAAAGAGTTGTCTAATATTTAGAGAATGCAAAAAGGGGGGAATAAATTAAGTGTTTAAAGTGTACAAAAAAGG
>JBKBWH010000283.1:0-2230 GCA_046289115.1 Candidatus Kryptonium sp. | reverse complement strand
GGATGCTGGGATGGAAGTAATCTATACTGGTTTGAGGCAAACCCCCGAGATGATAGTTTCAGCTGCAATTCAAGAAGATGTTGATGTGATCGGGGTTAGCATTTTAAGTGGAGCGCATATGACAATTTTCCCGAAGATAATTAATCTCATGAAGGAAAAAGGGCTTGACGATGTCCTTCTGATAGGTGGGGGAATAATTCCGGATGAAGACATACCTAAGTTAAAGGAAATGGGAGTTGCTGAAATCTTTACACCAGGAACTTTAACAACCGAGATCGTTAATTTTATTAAGGAGTGGTTTGAAAGAAACAAAAAGCAAAAGGTTGCTTAATTAATTTCGATTTCCTTTAAGAGTTTTTTCGTAATTATCTGAACATCATCAAAATTTAAACCATCGCTTAAAGAAAAAATCTTTTTGAAATCCTCTGGCTTGAAAAATATCTCAAACCTTTTGGTATACTCGTTTAGCTTTGAAAGATAATATTGTATGTTCTCATCCCTCTTTAAGGGGTTCCAATCCTCAACAAGTTTGCAATTTTCGAATGAGCGAATATCGGGAGTTGAACCTGTGATATAGTAGGTTATTTTATCACCTTGTCTATAATTTCTCCCACTTGCAATTGCAAGTTCATAAGCTGCGCTTCTATTTCTTTTCCCGAGCTTAACGAGTTCTTGATATCTATCAAGTCGCTCCCGCAATGTCTCCGTTTTTGCGAGCTCAAGGATATCTATTTTTCTTTCGGCGATTGATTTGTAGATGGATTTATAAAGTTCATGAATTTTTTCAATTTCGTTGTTAAGTAAAAATTTTACGCATTCGCTTATATACTTTCTTGCAAATGGTTCCATTCCTCTTGAAATAAGGGATGCCCCTTTTATCTCTATGTTGCCGTCTTTATCAAGAAGTGCATAATTTTTCTTTTTGTAGCTTAACATTTTTTTGTAAATCCCGTTAAATGCGAGGTTTATACCCTCTGGCAATGTTGAACCAACATCCTTTACAAATTCTCGTGCTTTTTCCTCATCGGAGCTAAACTCTTTTGGCGGAATGAAGTAAATTCCATCTGTATCTGCCTCTATAACTTTTCCACCTTTATTTGTTATCTCAAAAATAAGTTTCTTTAAAATTTTTTGACCTGTCATTGTGACCTTGTCGGCGCTCTCATAATCATTGAATATTGCTTTGCTATAGCCGAGATAACCGTAGAAGGAGTTAATTAAAATTTTAAACGCGGATTGAATTGCATCATATTTTGCCCTTTCATCAGATGTTGTTGCATTTTTCATTTTGTGCTTAGCCTCAAGCCGCATTTTAGTTAAGCTTTCAAGCATCTGTAAAAAAATTCCAGCTTCGTCTTTCCTCGGTCCAATTTTAAAGTTTATCATAATTGAAGGATAAAGTGATTCAATGTCAGCATGGACGACATTTTCAAATATCCCGGTGTAAAATATATCCGTGTAGCCACCCGTCGTTTGAAATCCCACATCTGGTTTAGGAAGGGAATATCTTCTTCTCAAATATGCTCTTACAAGCAATGATTCAATTTTTGAAGATGAACCGGATTTTATGACCTGCCAAAGTGAAAACGGCAACATCTGTGTAAGATAAAAATATGGAGGTGCAAGAAGCTCTGAAAGTTTTCCCGTTTCTTGGGCATCTTGGAGGGCATACTTTATTAAACTTTCTGGATCATTATCCCAATACCATGCTATTTTTTCCCCGGGGATGTAAATTCTATCTTGGGATGAAATTCCAAAATATTTTGAAACATATTTTAACGAATAGCTTTCAAACTCTCGCTTGACAAAATCGTAAAGCTGAACAAGAATTAATGTGTCAATTATATGTCTCCCGTAGATCTCTATGCCTGTGAAAACTGTCTCACGATCATAAGTCATCGTTGTAATTTTTGGCTCACTCCCATCTCTGCCAAGCGAAAGTTTAATATCGTTAATTTCTGCCCTTTTTATGAGATATGGAAGATCAAAATTTAAAATGTTGTGCCCTTCAATTATATCAGGGTCTTTCTTGCGAATTATCTCGACAAGTTCAATTAACATTTGCTTCTCAGTTTTCCTACGACCATCAATTATATGCTTCCAGCCCCTGTTATCGGTTAAAGAAATTACAATAATTCTATCCTCAACCCTCTCAGGATTGCTGAATCTATGTTTTGTGTATGTTTCTATATCGAGCTGAACGCGATATACATCGTTAAATTCCATTCCC
>JBKBWH010000282.1:0-2231 GCA_046289115.1 Candidatus Kryptonium sp. | reverse complement strand
TCCCCGCTCGTCAAGGACAGTTCCGTTCATAAGCAAAGTGACAGGGATACCATTTGCGAAGATTGCAACCAAGCTCCTCGTTAAAAGTTCCGACGCTGTGATTGATGAGTTTGGGCTTTACGATTTCAATTTTAGAAATCTCAAGATTAAGGCGTGTAAAGCGCCCGTCTTTTCATTCTCAAAGTTTCCAAATGTGAATGTTTTTCTCGGTCCTGAAATGAGGTCAACTGGTGAAGTCATTGGTTTGTCTTATTCATTTGGTGAATCTTTTGCAAAAGCTCAAATTGGTGCGGGGAATTTTTTGCCAACATCCGGGGCTGTTTTGATAAGTGTTAACGACAGGGATAAAAACCAAAAGACGCTCAAAATTGCCAACGAGTTCGTTAAACTTGGTTTTAAGATAATCGCGACAGACGGGACAGCGAGATTTCTGAGAGAAAATGGAATTTACGCTGAAAAAGTTTATAAGGTAAACGAGGGGCATCCTGATATTGTTGACTATATAAAAGAAGGCAAGATAAACTTTATAATAAATACACCACTTGGTGAGGCTTCAAGATTTGATGAATTTGCGATTGGGAGGAGCGCGGTTAAATATAAAATTCCATTTGTCACGACTCTTTCAGCTGGTTTAAGCGCGGTCGAAGCAATAAAGAAATTGAGACAAGGTAATTTAACGATAAAAAGTTTACAGGAGTATCACACAGAAATAAAGTTTGAGATAATGAAATGAAAAAAGCAAAACTCGCTCTTGAAAATGGAATTGTAGTTGAGGGGATAAGTTTTGGATCTGAAGGTGAAGCTGGAGGTGAAGTCGTGTTCAATACAGCTTTGACGGGATATCAAGAGATTATAACAGATCCATCATACAAGGGTCAAATTTTAATTTTTACGAATCCGCTTATTGGAAATTACGGTGTAAATTGTGAAGATGTTGAATCTAAATCTCCTCAAGTTGCTGGTCTTGTTGTTTATGAGATTTCAAAGTTTTATAGCAATTGGCGAGCGGTGGATTCGCTTGAAAATTATTTGAGAAAGCATAATGTAGTTGGAATTGCCGATGTTGATACAAGGTTTCTCGTTAGGCAGATAAGGGACAAGGGTGCAATGCGTGGTATTATATCGACGGTTGACTTATGCGATCAAAGTTTGATAGCAAAGGCGATGGCGTTACCGAGAATGAGCGGGCTTGATTTGGCAAGTTCTGTAACAACTGATGAAAGTTTTTTCTTTAATAAAGATGATGGAAACAAATTTTTTGTGGTTATATATGATTTCGGTGTAAAACTTAACATTATGCGAAGTTTGAAAAATCTCGGTTGCAATGTCCTCGTTGCTCCGGCAAATGCTGATGCCGATTATGTTTTATCTTTGAACCCGGATGGAGTTGTCCTTTCAAATGGACCAGGCGATCCATCCGCATTAATTTACGCTGTGAGGAATGTTAAGAAAATCATTGGGAGAAAGCCAATCCTCGGGATTTGTCTTGGGCATCAAATTCTCGCTCTTGCAATTGGGGGGAAAACATATAAAATGAAATTTGGACATAGGGGTTCAAATCATCCCGTTAAAAATTTGCTCTCAGGTAAAATTGAGATAACTTCCCAAAACCATGGTTTCGCTGTCGATCCCGACTCGATGAAAGAGAAAGATGTGGAAATCACCCATATAAGTTTGAATGATGGGACAGTTGAGGGAATGAGATTAAAAAATTTTCCTGCTTTTTCAGTTCAATATCATCCGGAGGCGTCCCCGGGACCTCACGATAGTGGTTATATTTTTAAGGATTTCGTTAGGTTGATTGGAAGCTTGAGGTAACGATTTTGTTTTTATTTTGAGACAGGTTAAATTTTTCAATGGTTAAACAAAATTTTTCACGCAATGAGCGTAATTTTGAGCTTTCCACCAGGGAAGAGGGTAGCGGATATAAAAAGGGAGATAGAGAGCAGGATAAAGGCTGGCGAATTTGATACTTTTATTTATATTGTGCCGACGCGCAGAAAGATAAGGGAATTGCGAAGGGAGTTGCTTGAGTTTTCTGATAGCGGGGTTATGCCAGAGATTAATCTTTTCACGCTTGAACTTTTCGCACAAAGGTTATATTACAGCGCAAAACTTGAAAAACCGAAGCGTCTCATATCAGATACAATTCAATCCCTTTTATTTCAAATTGCGATTGAAGATATAATTGATGAGCTTGTATATTTCAAACCGCCTGGACAGGTGGGGCA
>JBKBWH010000281.1:0-2237 GCA_046289115.1 Candidatus Kryptonium sp. | reverse complement strand
TTATGAGTATTACCCTAAACTTTGTGAAAGTTACGGATTTGAAAAAGCAAGAGACCTTTATTCATACTACATTTCACAGGAAATGCTTACACCAAAAATTATGCAAAGGCTTGAGCACGGTGTGGAACTTGTTTTGAAAAGAAGAAATGCGACAATTAGACCTGTTAATTTAAAAAATTTCGATGATGAAGTTAAGAAAGTTAAAGAAATTTACAACAACGCCTGGAGCAAAAATTGGGGCTTTGTTCCGCTTACAGACGATGAAATAAATCATATCGCTAAAGGATTAAAACAGATAGTTGTTCCGGAGATCGCATTGTTTGCCGAAGTTAATGGAAAACCAATTGGGTTCTCGCTTTCGGTCCCCGATATAAATCAAGCTTTGAAAGGCTTAAATGGTAGATTGTTGCCCTTTGGTATTTTTAAGTTAATGAGAAATATGAAAAAAATAACGAGGATTCGCGTTTTGATAATGGGATTAATTCATGAGTATCGTCTTTCGGGGATAGATGCTGCATTTTATTATTACACAATTAAAAATGGGATAGCAAAAGGTTACTCAGAGGCTGAACTTGGCTGGGTTCTTGAAGATAATGAACCGATGAAAAGAGTTGCTGAAAATATTGGTTCTGTCCCTTACAAAAAATATCGCATCTACACAAAAAAAATTGGATAAAACTATGCCTCTACCAAAAGTAGAGAAAATTTGGATGAATGGGAAGTTTGTAAACTGGGATGATGCAAAAATTCATGTTCTCTCGCACGTCATTCACTATGGAACAAGCTGGTTTGAGGGGATAAGATGCTACAATACCAAAAAAGGTTCTGCTGTGTTTCGTCTCGGGGAGCATCTAAAACGACTTTACGATTCCGTTAAAATTTATCGTGCCGAAATCCCATATACAATTGAGGAATTGACAAAGGCAGTTTTAGAGCTCATAAAAGTTAATAGGCTAAAGGAATGTTATATAAGGCCAATCGTTTTCCGCGGTTATTATGAGCTCGGCGTTAACCCAATGAACTGCCCGATTGATGTTGTAATTGCTGTTTGGGAATGGGGCGAATATCTTGGGAAAGATGCGATAAAAAATGGTGTGGATGTGTGCGTTTCAAGCTGGCGAAGACCTGCTCCTGATACATTGCCGATGATGGCGAAAGTTGGAGCAAACTATATGAATTCACAGCTTATCAAAATGGAAGCATTGGTTAATGGCTATGCTGAAGGGATTGCGCTTGACTATAACGGCTTCGTGAGCGAGGGAAGTGGTGAAAATATTTTTATCATTAAAGATGGAATTATTTATACACCGCTTATCTCAACGGGAATTTTACCTGGGATAACTAGGATGTCAGTGATTCAAATCGCAAAGGATCTTGGCTATGAGGTTAAAGAAACATTGATACCCAGGGAAATGCTTTACATTGCAGATGAGATTTTTCTAACAGGCACAGCAACTGAAATAACCCCGGTTAGAAGCGTGGATAAAATAAAGATAGGTTGTGGTGAACCTGGGGAAATAACGAAAAGTATACAGAATGCTTTCTTCGATATCGTTAAGAATGGAAATGACCCTTACGGTTGGTTGACATGGGTTGAATAGAAAGCTGCCCCGCGAGGATTCGAACCTCGATTACCTGATCCAGAGTCAGGCGTGTTGCCAGTTACACCACGGGGCAAATTTGGTTGGCAATTATAAATATAGGCAAAAAAGTATTTAATTTCAAGTTTTAATAGAAATGGGCTCTTTTTAGAATCTGTCAAGCAGGGCTTTTTCTTGCTTTGATTTAAATTTTTTAAATAAAAGTGTGCTTATGATTTCCTTGCAACAATTGAAACCAAAATTTTTAAAACTTTTAGCTCTGGGGTTTACGCTGATAAATTTTCTCTCATCTAATGAAAAATTCGATAGCCAAGATAGATTTATCGTTAGAAGAATTGTTTTTATCGGAAATGAAAGGACGAAAAGTGAAATCATTGAAAGGGAATTGAACTTTGGTGTTGGTTCAGAGTTTGATACTTCTAAAATTGAATATAACGAGAATAGAATTTACGGAACAGGTCTTTTTAATAAAGTTAAAATATGGTTTGAGAGAGACTCAGCTGGAAGTGACAGCGTGGATGTTTATGTGTGGGTCAATGAAAGATGGTATATATGGTTGTTTCCTATTTTCGGATGGAGGGATAGAGATTTAAAAAAATTATATTATGGCGCTGGTTTTCTTCATTCGAATTTCAG
>JBKBWH010000280.1:0-2245 GCA_046289115.1 Candidatus Kryptonium sp. | reverse complement strand
GGACTTAACAATAACTCCTCCTCAAATTTTAACACCGATATTTTCGAGTTTAATTTAAGCGGTCCATTTCTCAATTTTCTGCCTGGGAAGTTAACATTTTTCGCGAATGGAACCGTTGGGTTTTCAGATGGTTATACTTATGGCAGGACAGGGAAAAGACCGGGGAGACTTTATTCATCTCTTTTCTCGGAATTTTTCGGAAGCAAATATAACTCACGATATACACCACGAGCAGAAAATACCTATATGGGTTTGTTTAAATTGACATGGAAACCCACAACAACTTTCAAGTTTAACTATTCTTTTAGTTTCTCCGCAAGTGTAAATCAAAACACTCGTTCACTTCAAATCACGCTTGAATATGTTGAGCCTGGACCTGGTTATCAATATGAGTTTCAAAATATCTTATGGAACGCGAATGTTTATTCCCACATAAATTTGAGCCATCAAATTGGGATCACGCATACATTGAGTGAAAAAACATTCTACGAACTCAATTTAAGCAGATATTTCACTCGTTTGAGAAGCGATGCAAATGGTCTTGATTGGAGAAATTATAAAGAACCGCGCGATGTTCCTCAATTGCCACCTTATTATTACAACACCGAAAGTGATACAATTAGATTAATTCCCGGCGATGGATTTTATGACACTGGAAATCCATTTACATGGCACGACCATTCGGCAGTTGAATACACAATCAAAGGTGATTTAACGCATTTCTTTAGTGAGAGAAATAAATTTAAGGCTGGATTTGATATCACATTTCAACGCTTGAGATTTGTTGATATTTATCAGCCATGGGTTCCACCTATGGGTTTGAACAATGATCTTTACGAAGTCAGCCCAGCTTTTGGTGCTTTTTATGTTCAGGATAACATAACATATAGTGGAATGATTTTGAATTTTGGTTTGAGATTTGATTATTGGTTTCCAGGGAAATTTGTTGATGATGCGGTGAGAAATCCTGAAGTCGTTACAATCTCTGATGAAGCAAGAGAAAGATATTTCCGTGAAACGTATAACTTTTTCGGTCGCAGATGGAAAGGGAGACTGAGCCCAAGGCTTGGTGTTTCACATCCAATTTCGGATAATCAAACATTGTTTTTCTCATATGGGCATTTCTCAAAGAGACCTCGTCCACAATTTGTTTATGCAAAGCTTAACCCCGTTACCGCAAGATCAACATTCCAAAAATTTGGAAACCCAAATTTAAACCCTGAAACAACTGTCGCATACGAACTCGGTCTAAGGAATCAACTTACCGAAAACGATGTATTGACGATAACTGCATATTACAAAGATATCTTTGACTATGTCACAACAAAACAAGCAAGGATAACCATTGCTGGGCAACTTGGAAGAACCTATATAACTTATGTTAATCTTGACTATGCGAGAAGTCGCGGGATCGAGATTGAATATAAAAAGAGAATAGGAAGATGGTTTAGAGCTACTTTAAGCGGTTCATATTCAATTGCAACTGGTAAAAGTTCATCTCCAGATGAAGGTGTTCTCGCGATAAGGGGTGAAATTTACGAAAGCATCAAAGAGACTTACCTCGTTTGGGACAGGCCAATTCAGGCTTCAGCTATTTTTAACTTTTATGTGGATAAAGGGAAAGGAATTTTTGGAATCGGTAGAGGTGTGCTTGATAATTTTAATCTCTATTTGAGAGCATTTTATCAATCGGGCAGAAGATATACGCCATATTATTTCACTGGTGATACATTAGCAAACGGCAAGCCAGTTTATGTGCCTGATTTGAGAAATAGATATAGCAAAGTTGGGAAACCTTGGTTTTGGGTTGATTTGACATTTGAAAAGTATATAAAGTTTGGTGGACTTGAATTCACATTTATCGTTGAAGCAACGAATCTTTTCAACAATAAAAATTCTCAGATAATTAATCCTGTGACAGGAAGGGCTTATGAATATGGTGATCCAACTCCTGTTGATTGGAATGATCCGCTTTATCCAGAACTTCAAGCTCCTGTGGATCCGTTTCCGTTTAATCCAGCAAGATATTTGCCACAGAGAAATATAAAACTTGGTTTGTCAATCAGATTTTAAAAATAATTTCGAAATTTTCAACTATGAAAAAACTGCTGTTTGTGTTCGCTCTTTTTAACTTTGTGATTTATTCTGCGTATGCGCAACTGTTCCCAGCTCTTGGTTCGCAAAGAGCAGGAATTTCAACTGCACAATTTTTAAAAATTGGAGTTGGAGCCAGGGCTGTGGGAAT
>JBKBWH010000027.1:0-13533 GCA_046289115.1 Candidatus Kryptonium sp. | reverse complement strand
AAATTTACTTCAAACGCAGGTCTGATTTGGATCGTGGATTTTACTTTTATAGAAGTGATGAGATAACGCCCAATCTTCCATCCGATATAGCGTATACTATGAGTGAACCATCTGATGCAAGGTATTGGTTGCCATGTTATGATGAACCATGGGATAAAGCAAAGGTTGATTTGATTATAAAGGTTAAAAGCAACTATCTTGTTGCTTCAAATGGCTTGTTAATTCAGGACGGGATCAACGGGGATGAAAGAATTTTCCATTGGCGTTCAGAATATCCAATGTCAACATATTTGATTGCCTTCGCAGCTTCTGAATATATAACATTTTCTGATTGGTATCATAAAGTTTCCAATCCTTCTGACTCGATCGAGATTAAATATTATGTTTGGCGTGAGGATTCGCTCAAGGCAGTTTTGGCATTTAAAAATGTCGTTGACATGATGAAATTTTTTTCAATGAAATTTGGTGAATATCCATTTGAAAAGTATGGGATGGTTGCTGTATATCCTTTTGCGTATGGGGGAATGGAACATCAAACGATGACAACGATTCATAGAAGGTGGCTTGATGGTAAATATGAGGGTGGCATAGCTCATGAGCTTGCCCATCAATGGTGGGGTGATCTTGTGACATGTGAAAACTGGGCTGAGATTTGGTTGAATGAAGGTTTTGCTTCCTATGGTGATGCTTTATACACAGAATACAAATACGGCTTTGAAACTTTTAAGTCAAAGTTGGAATCCTGGGCAAAAGCCTACTTTCGGGAAGATTCAATTGTTAGATACTCAATTTATAATCCACCGCCTGGGAGACTTTTTGGAACAGCGGTTTACTATAAAGGTGCATGGGTTTTGCATATGTTAAGAAATTTAGTTGGTGATTCTGCCTTTTTTGCTGTTCTTCAAGAGTGGGGGAGAAGATATGGCTATGGGACTGGGACGACGCAAAAGTTTATTCAAGTTGTAAACGATATCACCGGAGAAGACTTCTCATGGTTTTTCAATCAATGGGTTTATGAAGCTGGATATCCCGTAGTTGATTTTTCAGTTTCATTTGCGAGTTACGATACTTTATTTATTCATCTGCGACAGGTGCAAAGAAATTCGATTATTTTTAAGTTTCCAATTGAGTTTAGAATTCAATCGCAAAATTTAGATACGATTTTAACATTCTGGACATACACAGCTGACACTATGTATAAAATTATCCTAAACTATCCTGGTGCTTTGAGTGATATAAAAGTTCAAATTGACCCGAAAGGTAAGGTTTTGAAAAAAGTTCTTTCACTTCCGTCTAAGGAAACTACTCCTTTTGTGCCCTTTGGCTTTAATCTGCATCAAAACTATCCAAATCCATTTAATTCATCCACTACAATTTCTTTTGAGATTTCGGGTAGCTCTAAGGTTTATTTGTGTGAGGTTAAAATTTTTGATATCCTTGGCAGAGAAATACAAAAGGCTTTCAGCGGTGCACTTGGAGCAGGAAGATACAGTATTAATTTTGTGGCTGATGGAATTCCATCTGGTGTATATTTTTATGAATTGAGGGTGTCAGAGGGGAGTAAACTGGTTTATCGGAACTTTAAGAAAATGATTTTAATAAAATAGAATGGGGGTTAACATGAAGTTCAAAACAATAATCGAGCCGTTTAAGATAAAGGTTGTTGAACCTATCAAGTTTACAACTGAAGAAGAAAGGGAAGAGATACTGAAAAAAGCGGGTTACAATGTTTTTAATATTCCTGCTGAGGATGTGATAATTGATCTCTTGACGGACAGCGGAACGAACGCGATGAGCTCGAAACAGTGGGCTGGAATTATGGACGGTGATGAATCATATGATTCCTGTACATCAAGGAAGGGCAGCGGAAAAAATTTTATTTTCAATTGTTGCTGGACCTGGAAAGTATATTCCCAATAATACGCATTTTGATACGACACGGGCAAATATTGAATTTGTTGGTGGTGATGCAGTTGATTTACCAATTCCCGAGGGAATTCAACCAGATGTGTGGCATCCATTTAAAGGAAATATGGATGTGGATCGACTTGAAAATTTTATAAAAGAGAAGGGACCGGAAAATATTCCGCTTGTTATGTTAACTGTAACGAATAATTCTAATGGTGGGCAACCGGTTTCAATGCAAAATATTCGCGAAGTTAGGGAAGTCTGTGATAAATATGGGATTCCGCTTTTTTTAGATGCCTGTCGGTTTGCTGAAAACGCTTACTTTATAAAGAAAAGGGAGAAGGGGTATGAGAATAAAAGTATCTTTGAGATAGTCAGGGAAATGTTTTCTTATGCTGATGGATGCACAATGAGTGCAAAGAAGGATGCTTTTGCAAACATAGGTGGGTTTCTCGCTATGAACGATGATGATCTTGCGTTGAAGGCGAGAAATGTTTTAATTGTCACAGAGGGATTTCCAACTTATGGTGGGCTCGCAGGGAGAGATCTTGAAGCAATAGCCCAGGGGCTTGAGGAGGTACTTGATGAAAATTATTTGATTTACAGGATAAGGTCGGTTGAATATTTAGCTGAGAAATTGATAGATCGGGGCATCCCAGTTTTAATTCCGCCAGGTGGACATGCAGTTTATCTTGATGCCAAGAGGTTTGCTCCGCATATTCCACCTGAGCAGTTTCCGGGTCAGTCAATTGTCGTTGAGATTTACAGAGTTGGGGGTATAAGAAGCGTTGAAATTGGCAGTGTAATGTTTGGGAGAAGGGACAAAGAAACTGGCAAATTTATTCCACATACGATGGAGCTTGTACGGCTTGCTATACCGCGAAGGGTTTACACTCAAAGTCACATTGATTATGTAATTGAGGTGATAACCGAGGTCTATAGGAATAGAGATAAATTGAAAGGTTATAAAATTGTTTGGGAGGCGCCACTTTTAAGACATTTCACGGCGAGGTTTGAACCAATAAATTGAAAATAAAATTTTGGGGAAAACGGTGAATTTATTCCGCAAAAAAACTATAGCGCAAATTTTAAGTGAAGCAGAAAGCGGGGAAAATCGGCTCAAAAGAGCTTTAAACGCTGTTGATTTAACTGCTCTGGGAATTGGAGCGATAATTGGTGCGGGAATTTTCGCTCTCACCGGGACTGCATCTGCGGGTGGAGCACATCATGTTGGCGCTGGTCCTGCCATTGTAATTTCTTTTATTATAACTGCCTTTGCTTGTGGTTTTGCTGCACTATGCTACGCCGAATTTGCATCTATGCTCCCAATTTCAGGAAGTGCCTACACATATGCATATGCGGCGTTTGGTGAGTTTATCGCATGGATAATTGGATGGGATTTAATTCTTGAATATGCAGTTGGAAATATAGCCGTTGCAATCAGTTGGTCAGCATATTTTGTCGAATTGCTTAGAGGGTTTGGGATTACAATACCAGCATGGCTATCCACAGATTATGTTAGGGCAATAAATACACCAGAGATTTTAAATTCAGCTCCGCATATAACAATTCCGTTTTTAAATACAACAATACCCATAATTTTTAATCTTCCAGCATTTGGAATAGTTGCCTTAATAACAGTTATACTTGTAATAGGTATAAGGGAGAGCTCCGCGTTTAATGCGATTATGGTATTGATAAAACTTGGTATTTTGCTTTTTTTCATCGTTGTTGGCGCTTTTTATGTCAAGCCTGAGAATTGGCAACCTTTCGCTCCTAACGGATGGAAAGGCATAATGACCGGAGCAGCGCTCGTGTTTTTTGCTTACATTGGCTTTGATGCAATCTCAACAGCAGCTGAAGAAACAAAAAATCCGCAGAAAAACCTGCCAATAGGGATAATAACATCACTTGTTATAACTACAATACTTTACATCGCCGTTGCAATTGTGCTTACTGGAATGATACACTATTCTGAGTTAAATGTTCCAGAACCACTTGCCAAAGCTTTTAGCGTCATCGGTTTGAACTGGGCAGCTGGGATAGTTTCCTTTGGAGCTGTTGTAGCAACAACAGCTGTGTTACTTGTGTTTCAGCTTGGTCAACCGAGGATATTTTTCTCAATGGCGCGAGATGGGCTTTTGCCCCAATGGTTTGCTAAAATTCATCCAAAATTTAAAACACCTCATGTAACTACAATTTTAACGGGTATCTTTGTAGCAATTCCAGCTGGATTTGTAGATATTGGTGAGGCTGCTGAACTTACAAATATCGGAACTCTTTTTGCATTTGTTCTAACTTCAGCGGGTGTTCTCGTGTTAAGATATACAAATCCAAACGCGCCAAGACAGTTTAAAACTCCGCTTGTCCCACTTGTTCCTATACTTGCTATTTTGTCTTGTTCTTACCTTATGTTAAGTCTACCGTTGATAACATGGATTCGCTTTACTGTGTGGCTTTTCATTGGTTTGTTGATTTATTTTACCTATAGTTATAGACACAGCAAACTGAGAACTCTAAGTTAAGTTAACTTGCAGGAGATTGTTAAATTACTTTCTTTATGTTATATTTAACCTAAAAGTGAAAATTATATCCGGGCATTTAACATTATGAAAGCAGTTATAATGGCTGGTGGCTTTGGAACTCGGCTAAGACCTTTGACAATGAACATGCCTAAACCTATGGTCCCAATTGTGAATGTTCCAGTTATGCATAGAATAATTACTCTGTTGAAAAAACATGGAATTACTGAGATAATCGCTCTCGTTTACTATTATCCCGAGATAATAATGAACTATTTCAAAGATGGAAAAGATTTCGGAGTAAAAATTTCGTATGTAAGAGCTGAAGCAGATTTCGGAACCGCTGGAAGCGTTAAAAATGCGAGTGAATTAATAGGAAACGATGAATTTGTTGTGATAAGTGGTGATGTTTTGACAGATATAGATATCTCAAAAGCGATAGACTATCACTTTGATAAAAAATCAACCGCAACAATAGTTCTTACAAGGGTTAAGAATCCACTTCCTTATGGAATTGTTATAGTTAAGGATACAGGCGAAATTGTTCGATTTCTTGAAAAGCCAAGTTGGGGTGAGGTTTTCAGCGACACAATTAACACCGGAATTTATGTTCTTAATCCTTCAGTGCTTGAGTTTGTTCCATATAAACAAGAATTTGACTTCAGCAAGGACCTTTTTCCAATTTTGCTTGAGAAAAAAATTCCGTTTTATGGTTTTTCAACGGATAGTTATTGGCGTGACATTGGAACCTTGGGAGATTATCTTGAGGCACATCTTGATTGTCTTTCTGGAGCTGTTAATGTTGAAATTTATGGTGAAAGGATAGACATTGAAAAGGCAAGCGCATACATTGGTAAAAATACACAAGTTGAAAGTTACGATAGGTTTGAGGGGATTGTTGTTATTGGTGAAAATACAAAAATTGGGAAAAATGTGAGAATAGTTAATTCAGTGGTTGGTTCTAATTGTGAAGTTGGGGATGATTGTGAAATTATCAATTCTGTTATTTGGGATGGAACGAAAATTAAAGATCGGGCAAGGTTAACGCTTGATGTTGTTGGATATGAATGCGTGATAGGTGAAAGGGCTGAGATAAACGAGAATGTTTTCATCAGCGATCATTGCACGATTGGGAACAGGGCAAAATTAATGTCAAACATAAAGCTTTGGCCATGGAAAGTTGTTGAAGATGATTCCATTTTATCAAAAAGTTTAGTATGGGAAGATAAATGGCTTAAGGAGCTTTTTACGGAATCGAGAGTAAGTGGTATTTCTAACATTGAGATGACGCCTGAATTCGGGGCAAAGCTTGGTGCAGCTTTTGGTGCATTTCTTGGGCATGGGAAAACAGTTCTTGTAAGTCGGGATGCCGATAATGTTTCAAGGATGATGAATCGCGCTTTGATCTGTGGACTTATTTCTGCTGGGCTTGATGTTGATGATTTGAGAATTGCTTCAATTCCAATGGTCAGGCACGAGCTTCGCAGCGGAAGATATGCTGGGGGTGTGCATGTCAGGAAATCACCTGTGGACAAGCATCAAACAGACATTATTTTTTTTGATTCAAACGGTAGCGATCTTCCGGTGAGCAAGGCAAAAGCGATTGAGCGATTGTTCTTTGGTGAAGACTTTCCCAGAGTTCACTATAGCAAAGTTGGGACGATCAATTTCCCAGTTAGAGTTGTGGAAGGTTATGTTGAGCAGTTCTTATCTGCTTTAAATGTTGATGTTATAAAAAAGCAAAATTTTAAAATTGTAGTTGATTACTCCAATGGTGTTGCTGTCACCATTTTCCCAAACATACTTGGACAGCTTGGATGTCAGGTCATCTCTTTAAATGCTTACCTTGATCCATCAAAGCTGACAAGGGATGAGGAAGAGTTTAAAAAAGCGGTGGATGAATTATCTCGGATTGTTACCTCGATTCGTTATGATGTTGGATTTATGCTTAACCCGGGGGCTGAAAGGATTTGGGTTGTTGATGAGCGTGGGAAGTTTATTGAAAATGATCGGCTTCTTTCGGTAGTTGTAAAGTTATATCTTGAAGTAAATCACAATAAAGTTAAGAAAATTGCCGTTCCAATTACTGCTTCTTTGGAAGTTGATATGATCGCAAGGGAATATGGGGTTGAGGTTGTAAGGACAAAAGATTCGCATTATGGGATGATGGAAGCAGTTTTAAAAAATCCAGATATAAAATTTGTCGGGGGAACGAAAGGTGGTTTTATATTCCCTGAGTTTCTCTTTGCTTCCGATGGGATGTTTTCAATATCAAAGATTCTTGAATTGATGGCACTAACTGGGACGAAGATAGGGGAGGTTGAAAAATCATTGCCGAGGCTGTACTTCAAACATAAAATTGTGCCTTGTCCTCGGGATTTAAAGGGAAAGGTGATGCGATTTGCAACGCTTGAATCCGAAAAGTATAAAAGACAACTCATTGATGGTGTGAAGATATTTATGGATGATGTCACATGGATTTTAATTTTGCCCGACAGACAACATAACGAAGTTCACTTGTTTGCTGAATCAGATGATGAAAAAAGGGCTGAACAATTACTTGAAGATTACTCTAATAAAGTTGAATTCTGGATGAAATCTCAGTAGAAAAATAAAGTAAAGGTTGAAAGTGAAAATAAGTGATATTTTAACTGAAGATTTTGTGATAGTTGGGTTGGATGTTTCATCAAAAGAAGATGCGATAAACGCACTTATCGATTTAGTTGCTAAATCTGATAGAGTGATAAATATAAACAAGGTAAGAGAAGCAGTTTTTGAAAGGGAGAAGATAATGACGACGGGTGTTGGAAAAGGCTTTGCTGTTCCGCATGGGAAGACGGATGCCGTCACTGATATTGTGGCAGCTTTTGCCATTACAAAGAAACCAATTGATTATGATTCGCTTGATGGTGAACCTGTTCGTCTTATATTTTTGTTGGTTGGAAGGGATAATATGGTTGGACCGCATATAAAACTTTTAAGCCGAATTTCAAAACTTATGAATGATAACAACTTTCGCGATAAATTGCTCAATGCTAAAGAACCAAAAGAGGTCGTTGAATTATTTAAAATAGAGGAAGACAAATATCTTGGATGAAGAAAATTTTGAAAAATGTTCGTGGCACAAAGGATATATTACCGGATGAATCATATAAATGGCAGTATGTCGAGCAGAGGGTAAGAAAAATCTTTGAGGTTTACAACTATAGGGAAATAAGGACTCCAATTTTTGAAGAGACGGAATTATTCGCACGGGGAATAGGGGAACTTACTGATATAGTAAGCAAAGAGATGTATACATTTCTTGATAAAGGTGGTACAAGTTTAACCCTGAAACCGGAGATGACAGCTTCTGTTATGAGAGCATATATTCAATATGAAATAAATAAGCAACTCCCCCTTTTTAAAGTTTATTATATTTCCCCGATGTTTAGGCAGGAACGTCCCCAAGCTGGAAGATTGCGTCAATTTCATCAGATTGGTGCTGAGGCGATAGGTAGCCAAAATCCGGAAGTGGATGCCGAAATAATTGCCTTGGTACTTCACATAATTGAAAGCTTTGATATAAAAAATTACGCTTTGAAACTTAACTCAGTTGGTTGTCAAAATTGTCGACCGGCATATAAAGAAGTTTTGCGAGAATACCTAAGAAAATTTTACGATCTTCTTTCTGAGGACAGCAAAAATCGGTTGGAGCGAAATCCCTTAAGAGTGCTTGATTCAAAAGATGAAAAAGATAAAAAAGTGGTTGAAAACGCACCTTTGATTTATGAATATTTGTGTAATGAGTGTAGGGAACATTTCGAAGAGTTAAAGGGTATTCTCAACACAATTGGCATTAAATACGAGATCGAGCCTCACCTTGTTCGTGGGCTTGATTATTATACGAAAACAGCTTTTGAAGTTATAAGTCCAGATCTTGGCTCACAGGATGCGGTCGCTGGAGGTGGAAGATATGATCTTCTCTCAAAAGAGTTGGGCGGTCCCGATGTCCCAGGGGTTGGTTTTGCACTTGGGGTTGATAGAATGATGTTAATACTTGAAAAAAATAATTATAAGTTTAGCGAAATTTCAAAGCCATTTGTCTATGTTGCTTATCTTGGGCACAATTCCCAAAAATTTGCCTTCAACATCGTTTTTAGTTTAAGGAAAAAGATGATCCCCTGTGAAGTGGAACTTCTCAATAGAAGCTTAAAATCTCAAATGAAGGAAGCAGATAGACAGGGTGTTAAATTTGTTATAATCATAGGTGAAGATGAACTAAAAAATGCTAAATGTACTGTTCGCGATATGAAAAGCGGAGAACAATTTGAGGTTGAATTAAGCAAAATTTTAGAATTCATTACTTCAAAATATGCCCAGGAAGCTTCAACGGATTGAACCGAAAATTAAACACGATTTCATACTTTATCTTTCAAAAGGATATGATGAGGTGAAGAAACAAAAATTTCTGAAATTTGTGATTGAGACAACGCAGCATTTTCTTGCATTTAACTATGAAATTGATATTGATGTATCGGTCAACGATAGGGAGATAACTTTTGAAATACATGGTTTAAAATCCCCAAGTTCGCCCGTGTCTCGCTCGGGTCCGGCAAGATTTGAATATAATCTTTATGATTACGAGGACGGTTTATATTCCTTAACGGTAATTAAGAAAGAAAAAATAAAAAATACATTTGTCGTCTTCATCTTTGGGGACAAAATTACGCTGAGAAGTGAGCCAAGGAAAAATAAATTTGTTAAGTTAAATATAATTGGAAGTTAAAGTTATGCGTCCCATTTTATTTCAAATAGGTCCAATTCCCATTTACAGCTATGGTCTTATGATGGCGCTTGCGTTTATAGTGGCGGACTATCTTCTTGCCAGGGAGTTTAAAAGATTGAGATTAAATGTAAGTTATGCCAATGAAATGGTGATTCTAGCTCTTGTTTCTGGGATTGTGGGTGCTAGGCTTTTATATTTAATTGAAAACTTTGACAATTTTCTAAAAGCGCCTTTGGAAATGATTTTTTCAGCTGGTGGTTTGACTTGGTATGGAGGGTTCATTGCTGCTTTTATAGTTTTGTTTATTTATGTAAAGCGAAGGAATCTACCGATTTTAAAAGTTCTCGACGCTATCGCCCCGGCTGCTGCTCTTGGTTATGGAATTGGCAGGATTGGATGCCACCTATCAGGAGATGGAGATTACGGCATTCCAACTTCATTGCCTTGGGGCACAATTTATGCCAATGGAACATTAAAACCTACATACGCCTTGCGCAATTATTTCGAAAGATTCCCCGATCTTGCTGATAAATACGATTACTGGGAAAAAGCTTCAAAAGTTATTGGCGAGGATAGATTTGGGATAATCACGGAGTTCGATACCTTCATTAAATTACATCCGACGCCCATATATGAGTTTATTTTGATGCTCATAATTTTTGCCTTTTTGTGGATACATAGAAAAAGGATTAAGTTTTCGGGTGAACTATTTGGTTTATATTTAATTCTTTCGTCTACTGAAAGATTTTTCATTGAGTTTATTCGTTTAAATCCACCTCTGTTTTTGGGCATTTCTGAAGCGCAGGTGATTTCTATTTTTCTTTTTGTTTCGGGAATTATCTTTCTTAAAAAATTAAGTGCTGTTAAAAAGCCTAGAAAAAATGATAACCCTCGGTAAAATCTTACAAGCAATTGGGATTGCTGAGACGATGATAGGTTTGGTTGCTGGCTTACAAGGTAGCATGGCTCGAGAGATGACTTTTGCTGGAATTGGCATTCTCGTTTTTATTATTGGCAGGTTAATTGAAAAAGCTGGTGCGAGAAAAAATCGCAACCCGTCTCAAAGCGACCCAATGAGCTCGTGAAGTTTTTTGAACTCTTCTTCCCAATTTAGCTCATTTAGTGCTACCTTGCAGTTTTCTTTCAATTTATCATATAGTGCGTCATTTTCTATTAATTCCTTGATCGCTTTCAGTATATTTTCAAAGTCTTCGGGGTTTACTAAAATGCCAACTTTATACTTTTCTACAACTTTTCTTATCTCTGGAAAATCGCTTGCCACAAAGGGTATTTGATGTTGCATATATTCAAAAATTTTGTTCGGAAGGGAAAAAATGTAGCTTGTTGAAAGTGGCTCAATGAGGCATAATCCAATGAGTTTTCTAACCTTCGGGAACAAAATATGTTGATCCGGAGCATAGGGACCGAAAATAAAGACAAAATCTTCAAGTTTACGGTTCTTGATTTCTTTTTCAATTTCCCACTTTAGCTCGCCCTTACCTATGAGCAGAAGTTTGACGCTTGGAAATTCAGCCATGAGTTTCTCTGTTATATCAAAGTATAGATTCAAGCCACGCCCTGGGTGAAACAAACCTAAATAAACGAGCAGTATATCGTTGGGGGTAAATAAATTTGAAGGTAAAGCAAAGATTTTGAATTGATTTTTTTTATGTGGGAGATTCCGCAGGATTTGAATTTTTATTTTATAGAATTTGGTTGATAACATTTCATAAATTGCCTGATTAACAGTCAAAATTGCATCACATCTTGAAGCAAAAAATTTCTCAAGTTTGATTATCAATTGTTGTTCGGGTTTCCTTCCGTGAAGTGAAGCAAGCGATGAATAAAATTCTCGGGAATCATATATCAACTTTGATTTCCTGATCTTGGAAATTAACCATGCAATGGGAAGTGAAAAAAAATCTGAAGCGATTATTATATTGGCATTGAGCTTTGGTATAGAAAAAGCTGATTTTAAATAAAACATTAAAATTTTTGTAATCGCTCTCTTATAGCTTTTTAAAACAATATAAACTATATCTTGGCTTTCGAGAACGCTCTCGTTCGGTCCTCTTGTGCAAAGCACCTTAACATCATAGCCTAAGCCGATGAACGAATTATACATTTTAAAACTTCTTGAGTCATGAACAATATTTCCAAGAAATACAATCAAAATTTTTCTTGCCTTCATTTAAAGGTTAAGATTAATTGTAATCACATGGGAGTTCGGAAAGTTGTGCTCAAAAGATGAAAAGGCATAGTGAACTGAAAATTTGCTCAACTCAACTCCTCCCCCAAACCTCAGATTTCCTATGTTATAACCGGATATATAACCCAAATTTAGTGTAAAGCTGGATAGAAATTTAAAGCCAATTCCCATACTTAATAAACTTAACGAATCGTAAAATTTATGCTTTGTCTCAGCATTTAGCAAGATGTCTATGCTACCTGGAGCAATTGAATAATTAATCGATGCTCCAATTGACAACATTGTCGGTGGGTTGATGTTATCCGTTCGGAACTTTCCCTTAAAACCAAAATCTTTTAGCGATGCCCCTGTTTGAAAATTAAATTGCGAAAATTTAAAAGCATACAGGATGCCAAGATCAAAAGAAACAAGATTTGTCTCATCAACAAAAATTTTTTCAAGTATATATTTTGCTGTTAACCCTACCTTAAGCTTTGTGCTTAAATTTGGGGATGCTGAAAGAGAGAGCCCAAAATCTCTTGATGTAAATTTGCCTTCCGCTTCACCAGGGCGTTCTCTTATCTCTATGTCAGACACACTGAAGGAAGTTAAACTTAGCGCGAAATTGAGAAACTTGGTAGGGATTGAAACTGAAGCATAAAGAAATTTACCGTCGACCATCCAATTGCGATATGTTATCAATACCGAATTTCGTTTGAGTGCGCCAAGCCCAGCTGGATTATAATAAATTGTTCCAAGTTCAGGTGGCAAGGCGACCCCAGCATCAGCAAGTGAAACTACCTTTGCATCAACACCAATGGATAAAAAGTTAAATCCCGATTTACCACCACACAACGAAGTTTGAAGCCAGATAAGGGTCAATAACAAAATTATTCTTAAATTGTTTCTCATCATACGAGCTAAAATTTGTCTTTATAATTTTAATCCAAGAGTTAACAATTGCATTCCCGAAGGGGAATATCTCTCAAATTTATATGCGTAATCAAAAAATACCACAAAATTGCCTATTTTTCTACTTAAGCCAAAGCCAAGGGAAAAGTCTAAATAATTTCGAAAAATCTGAACTCCACCCCTTATGGACAAACTTTGTTTAAACCCATCCGCTACAAAATATAGCGGATATAACTCTGAACCAAAGTTGAGAAGTTTCTCTTTGCCTATATTGTCGTATTCAAGCGATGTGAAAAAAATATCTTTGATTGCATAGGTCAAACCAAGTCTTATCGTTTTGGGAAAAGTTTCAACAATTGTTCGTCCTTTTTCTTGATAAATTATTGAAGAATCCCATTTGTATTTTGCGTTAAGGTCATGAATGGAAGCGCCAGCCGTGATGTTATCATTAAGCTTAAACAAAATGCCAAGGTCAATCCCAAGAGTTTGCGTTTTCATCTCACGGTAAAGTTTATTATAGTAAAATTTCAGCGATAATCCCACGGACAGTTTTTCAGTTATTCTGTTTGAAAATGCGAAACCTAATTGAAATTCACTTGTGCTAAGGGTTTCAATATGATATCCATCGACATCTCTTGAATCGATATTTTTCACACCAGCTCTGATCAAAAAGATTGAGAAACCAGCGGTTGGATATAGGGATTGGGTATAGTGAAGGAAATCAAGCTCTCTATCAAGCGATAAGATGCCAAAAGTGAGAGAGGCAACCTTTAAATTTGAAAATGGTAAAACAGCAGGATTATAGTAACCTGTCACCTCACCATAGATAACTGAGCTCATAGCATTGCTAAGTGCTACACCTCTTGAGCCAAAACCTAATCTTGAAAAAGAAGCGATTGAAATGTTTTGTGATATGATGTTCGTTGCGAAAAGGTTAAAACACAGAAATAGAAAGACAATTTTTTTATTGAACGACGAGTATTTTACCATACATTTCTTTATCGTCTATTTTAATTCTGTAAAAATATACACCATTTGGAACAATTTCCCCAGCGTCATCTCTCCCGTCCCATATCTCATCATATTCTTTTTTTCCACTTCTTGATGCGTTTGAAATAAGAGTTCTAACTTTCCTCATAGAGAAGTCGAAAATTTCTATCGTCACTTTGCTTTGTTCGCTTTCGACGCTGTAATGAATTCTGGAAGCCTCGAGCCATGGTGAAAATGGGTTTGGA
>JBKBWH010000279.1:0-2259 GCA_046289115.1 Candidatus Kryptonium sp. | reverse complement strand
CCTGGGCTCGGGCAGTTTTATAATAAGTCGTATTGGAAAATTCCAATCATTTATGGGCTTGCGGGTTATTTCGTGTACGAGATAAAACAGAATGATAAAAATTACAGATATTATCGGGACCTTTTCAGCGAAAGCCTCAAAATTTCGGGAGGGGATTACAGATATAAAAGGTTGAGAGATTTTTATAGGGATCAGCGCGATTTGTTCGGGATTTATCTTTTTGTGCTTTACCTTGCGAATATAGTTGATGCTTATGTCGACGCCCATCTTTATAACTTTGATGTCAGCGATAATCTTTCGATACAAATTTTGCCTGGAAAAATTAAATTTAACTATAAATTTTAAAATGCGCCTCCTCTCGTTGCTCTTCTTTTCCTTTTATATTTCACTTTCTCAATCTCAAATTAAAACCGAGTTTCTTTTTAAGTTTGGCAATTTAAATAATCCGCATGGGATCTCGGTAAGCCCTGCGGGTGAGATTTACATTGCCGACACCGGTAATAATTCAGTTAAGAAATTTTCAAAGAATGGGCAGCTAATTTGCGAGGTTACTGGTTATGGGTGGGGAGTGCTTGAGTTCGATCAGCCTTACGATGTGGATGCCGGAGGAGGGATTTCAATTTATGTTGCTGACTATAACAATCACAGGGTTCAAAGATTTGATAAAAATTTAAATTATGTTGCGACTTTGCAAGGTGGTTCCGATGAGAAAGATTTCTTCGGCTTCCCAAGGTCTGTGGCTTTCTCAAAGTTTGGGGATCTTTTCATAATTGATGAGGAGAATTTAAGATGCGTGAAAATTAACAAATTTAACAAGGTTGAAAAAACATTTGGGGGCATTGAGGCAGGTCAGGGACGACTTGTAAATCCAATTCAAATCGCAATTGTAAACCAAAATTTGATCGTTGTAGTCGATGGGAATTATATTTTGATATATGATTACTATGGAAATTTTTTGAGGGAATTCGGGAGTGAGCATCTTAAAAATCCAACTGGTTTATTTGCCGATTCATTAATTTATGTTGCTGATGGGAATGATGTTTTTATGTTCAGTCCTGAAGGTAAGTTTTTAGGTAAGATTTCGATTGATGAGAGAGTTTACGACATTGCCCGTCAGGATCCTTTTCTTTATTGTCTCACCGACAAGGAAGTTTTGGTTTATAAATTGACATTTCCCAAAAATGAAGAAAATTAATCTTGTCATAATTCCTTATAACGACTTTTTGAAGGGGGAGAGATTTGGGTTTAGAAGTAGAGATCAGCATTTATTCCTTGAGATTGCAAGAGACGAAAGAATTAACAAGATTATCATTGTTGAACGTCCTCGGTCAATTGTTAGCTTTCTTCTGTTATCAAGGTTAAGGGTTGGGGCTGGGGAAAAATTAAGCGGGAATATGTGCAAGGTTGGAGAAAATTTTTTTCTTTTTGAGTTTTTCGCACCGGGCTTGGAACAAATAAAGTTAAAACATCTGTGGTTTGACAAAGTTTATGGGAGTTTAAAATTTGTTGAAAAATTTCGTGATGCATTAAAACAGATTGAAGTGGGTGATTTTGTGGTATTGTCTTTTAATCCATTTGCGAATAAATTTGTAAGTATGATAGAACCTAAATTTTTTGCATTTGATGTTATGGATAATTTTTGTTTTCATCCTGAGTTCAGCGCTTTTAAGAATTACATCTGCAGGAGTTTTGAATGGGTTTCATCAAACTCCGATTTAATCTTTTGTGTAAACGAGGAGTTAGAAAATTTCTTTCTCAAAAATTATCCGCTTTCCGCTGGAAAAACTTTCATACTGCCAAATGGGGTGGATGAAAAACTTATGGTCAGCGGTTCTACTCCTGAGGATATTGGAAAAATTAAAAGCCCAAGGATCGGATATGTGGGGGTTATTTCAGATAGGATTGATTTTGAACTTGTTGAATATGTCGCACGGGAAAGAAAATTTTATAACTTTATTTTCATCGGTGGGAAATATGGTGATGTTGGGAAACAAATGAGACGATTGGGAAATTTTGGAAACATTTATTTTCTTGGGGATAAGCATTACAGTGAAATTCCCGATTACATTTTCTCTTTGGATGTTTGCATAGTTCCACATAAGATCAACGAGTTTACGCTTTCAAACGATCCGATGAAAATTTATGAGTATCTCTATTTTGGGAAGCCAGTTGTTTCGACCAGGATAAGCATTCAAGACGAGATTAAGGATCATATTTTTGTGGCTGGTGATAAAGATGAATTTTTGAAACTTCTTGACA
>JBKBWH010000278.1:0-2274 GCA_046289115.1 Candidatus Kryptonium sp. | reverse complement strand
CCCCCAAAACAAAACCTTATGCTGATACATAGGTTTCACACCGAAATAGGAAAAAATCATCAGAAAAACGAAGATGTTATCCATGCTCAAAGATTTCTCAACAAGGTAACCAGTTAAAAATTCAAGCGCTGCTTGTGTCCCGTGCCAGAAATACACTAAAACATTGAAAACTAAAGCAAGCAAAATCCAAACCGCACTCCATATTACTGCCTCTTTAAATTTTATCTCGTGAGCCTTTCTATGGAAAACTCCGAGGTCAAGCGCAAGCATCCCAATTACAAAGACATTAAATAAAATCCACATCAAGGTTTCCGTTAAATACATTTAACAACCCAAATTTATTTTACCAATCTCTTTAAACTTGAATAAATTGAAACAGATGCAAAAAGCTTCAACAAATCCCAAAATGAGAATATCAAAAAACCTGATTTTATCGCCTCGCCCCAATTATGAATCAAAACCAAGTTCAATTGAATCGTCCCGAAAATAAAAATCAAAATCAAACCACAAAACATTGAAAAAGCAATCCACCAATAACTATTTTTAAATCTTACAAGATATCCAACAACGAAAGCTGAGATCGGGAAGGCAAGAAGATAACCGCCGGTTGGTCCTAAAAGTTTGGAAAATCCAGCCACAGGTCCAGCGAAAACTGGAAGACCAGCGCTTCCAAGCGCAAGGTAAACAAATTGGCTTAAAGCGCCCAAATATGGACCAAGAAAAGCACCGCTTAAAAGAACAAACATCGTTTGTAGCGTATACGGAACAGGCTGGGTAGGGATTTCTATCTTAGCGCCAAGAAATGTAAGCCCTGCGAAGGCAACTACCCAAAGCAATCGGGTTAAAACAACTGTTTTGTTGAAATCTAAAGATAATGCTCTTGTTTGCTTCATTCCTCAATCACCCTTTTTGTTTTCAATTAAATTTTTAAAAAAAGAAATTGTCACATTAACAGCTATATCAAGTTGTTTACTTGGATGTTCCATAGGATGTTTTATGTTGAAAAAATGATTTGCCTCAGGAATCAAAGCAAATTTTATATGCTCAGGATTCGCGCTTCTCAATCGCTCTGCCTCAACCAACGGAACTATTACATCAGCGGAGCCGTGGACGATTAAAATTGGTATCCTTAATTTTGAAATCGCCTTTATTATATCATACCTATCTTGATTTTCTATAAAATCATCGTAAACCACTTTTTCAATCCTAATCTGGAGCATAGAATCAGGAATACGTACGAAAATATAACCATTTTTAACCAATTCTTCAATTTGATGTTTGCTGTATCTTCTGAAAGTTGATATTGAAGCCCACAAGACAAGAGCTTTTATCCTTTCATCCTCAACCACTTTGATAATTGAAATCCCACCGCCTCCTGAATAGCCAAGCAGAAACACTTGACCATCGGTCAATGCGCCGAACTCCCCCGAAAAAACATAATCAATAACTGAAGTTAAATCCTCTAACTGCTTCGAGATAGTATTTCTTGCGAGTTTGTCAAACTCCGTTATTTTGTTCGGATTTTCACCAATACCATTGTGTGAGAAGTTAAATCTTATAAAGATGAGCCCGCTTTCTGCAAATCTGTCAGCGATATATGGAATGAAACCCCAATCCTTAAATCCAAGAAATCCATGCGAACAAATTACAACAGGTGCTGGCAAAAAATCTCTTACGAAATGAACATCAGCTGTTATCCTGTCTCCCGATGGATTTCTGAGGGTTAAAGGTTCAACTTCAATCTTCATCTTTTAAGCCATATTTGGTTTTACATTTTCCTTGAAATTAAACTTTCAGCAAGAAACATTAAAATAGAGAGAATAAGAAAAGTTTTCCATAGCTCAACCCCGTATCTTGCCTTTAAAATTTCATCTTTGACTTCAATCTCATCTAAATGTGAAAGTGTTTTATAATACCTCGCCCCAACCAAATTCAAGAAAGCAATCACCTTATTCTCTTCTTCTTTTTCATATGAAAACTCTGCCGCGGGTGGATTAAAAGCAATTTTTAAAAAATTTTGAGCATTGCCGTCTGAGATTAAATAAACCCCAGGAATTGTTGTTTGACTTATCCTTACGAAATCACCGCTTAATCCAAAGGCAAAATCACTTCCATCTGGACGTTTAAGTTTAAGATCTTTTGGAATTCGCCCATAAAACCTTTTCATGAAATCAATTCTTACCTCAGCCGTATCACCAATTGTATATTCAGCTTTGAAGCCAGAAGGAGCCACGGTATATAAAACAGATTGAAAAACAAGTGGTATAAAAATCC
>JBKBWH010000277.1:0-2274 GCA_046289115.1 Candidatus Kryptonium sp. | reverse complement strand
AGCGTTCTCATATTATGAAGCCGATCCGCAAACTTAACAAGGATCACCCTGACATCAGTTGAAAGAGCGATCAAAAGTTTCCGATAATTCTCAGCTTCAACAACATTGCAATTATCACTCTCAAAAATTCCTGTTATCTTTGTAAGCCCGTCAACGATCTTAGCTATCTTGTCTCCAAACTCCGCCCGTATATCTTCAATTGTAAAAGTTGTATCCTCAACGATATCATGAAGAAGGGCGCTGGCAACGGATATATCATCAAGCGGAATCTCACTTGCAACGATCATCGCAACTTCATAAGGATGATTAAAATACGGTTCCCCCGAAGCACGGTAGTTATCCTTATGCGCATTGTAGCTAAAGTAAAAAGCCCGGGTTATAAGGTCTGAATTAAAATTTCTAAGGTTCCTCTTGCATACATCAAGCAGCTTTTTCAGCTTTTCCTGATATTTATCTTGAATTACTAACATTGTCGTGGCTATATTTCGTTTACCTCAAAATAACTAACAAAAGTATATCTAAAAAAGATTCACTTCAATTTTAAGATATACACTAATTCCCAAAATTGCAACTGGGAAACGATATTTTTAAATTTACCAAAATAAAAAACTCATTGAGAAAAGCCAATGAAGATCGGCATTGTGTGCTATCCAACTTATGGTGGAAGTGGAGTCGTAGCAACAGAGCTTGGAAAAAGCCTTGCAGCCAGAGGGCATGAGATTCACTTCATCTGCTACGCCATACCAACGAAATTGAACAAATTCCTTGATAATATCTATTTTCATGAAGTTGAACTTTACCAATATCCACTGTTCGAGTTCCCAATTTACACCGATGCTCTCGCAAGTAGAATCATCGATGTAGCAAGATTTAACAAACTTGACATTATCCATGTTCATTATGCAATCCCCCATGCTACAAGCGCCATCCTTGCAAGAACGATTCTCAATAACAGGATTAAGGTAATAACAACACTTCATGGGACAGATATAACGCTTGTTGGACTTGAACCAAGCTTCACACCTGTTGTAAGATTTGGAATTGAAGCAAGCGACGGTGTTACCACTGTTTCAAGGTACCTTCGGGAAACAACGATCTCAACTTATAACATAAATCGTGAAATTGAAGTTATACCTAACTTCGTTGATACAGAGGTTTTCAAACCCGGGGAAAATTTAGAACTTAGAAAAAAGATTGCGCCAAAAGGTGAAAAAATTTTAATCCATGTCTCAAATTTCAGAAAAGTTAAAAGAGTTCAAGATGTTGTAAAAGTTTTTGAAATTGTAAGAAAGAAAGTCCCAAGCAAACTTGTCTTTGTTGGGGATGGACCGGAAAGAGGAGATGCAGAAAACTTATGTCGACAATTAAAATTACATAACAATGTTTTGTTCCTTGGAAAGCAAGATGCTTTACATGAAATCTTATGTTCTGCCGATGTATTCATACTTCCAAGCCAAATTGAGAGCTTTGGTCTCTCAGCCCTTGAAGCGATGAGCTGCGGTCTTCCGGTCATAGCAACAAATGTTGGTGGACTCCCCGAAGTAGTCCTTCATGGAGAAACTGGTTATTTGACCGAGATTGGAAATATTGAAAGAATGGCATCATATATAATTGAACTTTTTGAGGACAAAAATAAATATAGGGAATTTTCAGAGAAAGCCCGAGAGAGAGCAGAGAAATTCTTTGACAAAAATTTAATAGTTCCAAAATATGAAATGTTTTATGAAAAAATTTTAAACCGACAAAACTAAAACCTTCTACGCATTCTTTCCCTTTGCATCTCCCTGACAGTCTCCATAAACTCACGCCTGAAATTTCTCTCAAAAACTATCACCTGTGCAATTTGCTGTTCTGTTAAGATCTGCCTTAACTCTTTATAAAAACTCAAACGCAAATCATACTCCCTTTTCCCAAGATCAACGAGCTCCTGAATTAATTTGTCATAATCATCTTCAAACACTTTTTGAGTTTGTAAATCTCTCACATAAATTTTTTTCTTATGTTTATCAATTGATTCGACACGATGTCTGATTTTGACTTTCACACCTTTTTCTTTTTCAAAAGTTTCTGGAGAGAAGAAAATTATTTTATCTAAACTCTCAACTTCACCGCTCAACACATAAGGGATTTCACAGGTTCCAATAGAAATGTAATCCCCAGCTTCGTAAAGTATGATTTCATTATCTGGGTTGGTTCGTTTAGCTTTAGCTGCAGCAGCTGGACCTGCAGCACTCCCACCAATTACAATTATTTTGCGCTTAAAAAAATTCATTT
>JBKBWH010000276.1:0-2288 GCA_046289115.1 Candidatus Kryptonium sp. | reverse complement strand
AATTGCATTATCTTTAACGGTGGGACCAGCAATTTTGTACCCCCTTGTTTTAAAGTAAGCAAAAATCTTGTTTAACTCTTCAGGTGCCAAACAATAAGATTTAAACTTTTCCATATTCAATCTATTTTGTTAAATCTCAAGTAAAATATTAACAAAAACTATGCCTTAAAAAATTGAATAAAAATCAATGAACCTCGCAAACAAAAATTAACAAAATGGGAAAATCAGCGACAGGACAGCACGATCAATCTCTCCACATTTAAATCACCAACCGTAGTAATAATAATTATAAAACGGGACTTGGCGATACTGGATATTTATTAACATATTATTAAGCGGGCGATAGTTTAACTCAATGCGATTGATATAAATTCCACTGATCCCCCGCTGAAAACTTTTCCCCAAACTGCTAAACGGTGAGCTGATCAGACTTATGTCAGCTTGCAAATTTAAATTGTCCGAAAATCTATAAAAGATTGAATTCGTATACGAATTTATCATCATACCTTTCCCATCTATGCTAATGTATGAGACCGAAAAAGTATGTCTCATAAACAAGTTGGCAGGGTTAAAGAAACCGAAATAACTTCTTTGCCCACCTTGTATGATTGATTGATAGATATCGGGTTTCGATTCAATTTGTTCTTTGAACTGAGCAAACCCAAATGAACTCACAAAGATAGTTAAAACTAAAACCATGGCCAAACGCTTCATCGCAAATCTCCAAATTTTGTTTTTTCATCTTTAATATAAGAAACCACAACCAATTTTTCAAGTTCCCACTTACTTTATCACAACCATCTTTTTAACATCTCTAAAGGTGCTTCTCCCTTCTTCCACAGCCTCCATAACATAGAAATAAACTCCGCTTGAAACCTCAACATTATCATTTTTCCTCCTGCTATCCCACACAACCTCATAATACCCAGGCTTGAAATAATCATCAACAAGCACCGTGACCTCTCTTCCTATGATATCGTAAATTTTTATAATCACACGACTATACCTGGGCACATGATACCTTACAACCGTATTCGGATTAAATGGATTTGGATAATTCTGCAAAAGCGCAAACTCCTTCGGGACATCCGGAATAGTGCTAAGTTCTATCTTTTCATAAAAATCATATACATTTCCTGAAATCCCAAACAATCTCCAAGCAATTGCACCCTCACCCTTTGATTCCTTGATCGTCCTAAAATCAATCCTTGCAACAACATCATTCCCCAACATACCCAAATTACCAAAATTCGCAAAGTTAATCACAACCAACCCACTTGCTGAATCAACATAACTTAAGAAGATCGTCTTGCCACTGTCAAGCTTACCAAATATATCTTTATCTTTTATCCCGACAAATTGTAAAATTTCAGGATCATATTTGAAAATAAATTCACCCGCGTAAATCGTATCTGAAAAACCATTTGCTAAATTGAACTTAACATCATAACTAATATATCTGTCGTTCAATCCATCAATGCGACTATATTTATTAGACCGCTCAATCCTATCAAGCAGCAATAACTGCTCTTTATAAGCCTTGGCTACGGTTATTATTAATCCGTTTGAGTCCCCATCCTCAAATAATTTACTTATCAACTTGAACCCTCCAGTTTTAACCGTCCAATTCCAGTTCATCACGAAAACCATCAAATCTTCAAAATCAACTTTGCCATCCGGCTGAACAATCATCTGCGGTGGTTTACCGGTCGCAGGTCCAATTTCTCTATTTGTGCGCTTATTAACCCATACATCCCTGAATAAAGCAAGGTCTTCAATGTTAACTTTTTTATCAAGGTTATAATCCCCGAGAATCGTTGTAACAAATGTTAAAGTCATATCATCAACAGGTGAACCCTCCGGATCCCCATCTTTATCTCCATCAAATGTATTTCCATTTAAATCCTTAATGCTATCTGCAATTATCCTTACAGTTACCGTCTCAGCAGAAGCAAAATGAGGAGATGGAATAAGGTGAAAAATAGTGTCAAAATCCGCAGGGAATCTTATTATCCTAAATTGATGCTCACCCGTCAAACTCCCATAAATCTTTATCCCAGTTCCAACTCCATAAACTTTTCTATCAAACTTTAACTTAATGGTATCATTATAAAAGCTGATATTAACTGGGGAAATTGAGAGAATAACCGGACCCGTTTGATTATCAACCTTAAATTGTTTAGATATAGCATATTTGCCTGTATCTTTATCAAACGGCGTTATCTTAAAGTAAACCCAAACATCTTGATTCGGCAAATCAGAATTAGACAACCATATTACACCAAGTG
>JBKBWH010000275.1:0-2289 GCA_046289115.1 Candidatus Kryptonium sp. | reverse complement strand
TTTTAATTTTTATCAGCACGTGCTTTAGCCCTTATCTTGAGCAAAAGTTCCACCAGCTGACTTTCAATCCCCGAAATAGATTTGCTCGCCTCAAACTCATCAGGGATCAACCCAAGAATTTTCCCCCCAAACTCCCTATAAAACCCATCTATCTCTTTTAAAGATTCAGATGAATAAATTTCGGAGGAATTCAAAATTTGATTCACCTCCCTTGAAAGATCAAACAGGACAGAAATAGCAACCGGCGTATTGAAATCATCATCCATAGCCTCAATGAATTTACGCTTATATTCATCAAGATTAATTTCATGCCTTTTACCTTGCTGCGATTTTGAAATTTCATATCTTAACAACTTAACAGTATTATGAAGTTTTTCAAGCCCCTTGCTTGCTGAATCAAGCGCTTCATCACTATAATCAACTGGACTGCGATAATGACTTGATAAAATGAAAAACCTTATCACAAGTGGATTGTACTTTTTAAAAGCATCTTTTAAAGTTATAACATTCCCAAGGGACTTGCTCATCTTGACCCCATTAACAGTGACCATATTGTTATGAAGCCAATACCTGACAAACGGTTTTCCTGTCGCTGCCTCGCTTTGTGCGATCTCAGATTCATGATGCGGGAATTGGTTTTCAATCCCACCACCGTGTATGTCAAATGTCTCGCCAAGATATTTCATGCTCATAGCTGAACATTCAATATGCCACCCCGGATATCCAATTCCCCATGGGCTTCTCCATCTCATTATATGTCCAGGCTCAGCCCTTTTCCAAAGCGCAAAATCAAAAGGATTCTTTTTCTCACTTCTAACCTCAACCCTTGCACCCGCAATTAAATCTTCAATTTTCTTTCCGGATAATTTCCCATATTCAGGAAATTTCAAAACATCAAAATAAACAGAACCGTTCACCTCATACGCATAACCTTTATCAAGCAAGATCTCAACAAGTTCAATTTGCTCAGGGATATGCCCAGTTGCTCGAGGTGAAATATCAGGTCTTAAATTTCCAAGCCTATCCATATCTTCAAAGTAGCTTCTCATATAAATCTCAACAAGTTCCATTGGCTCAAGCCGTTCTTTTCTTGCCTGCGCTATGATTTTATCCTCCCCTTGATCTGCATTGTCGGTCAAATGTCCAACATCAGTTATATTTTGAACATATCTAACTCTATAGCCAAGATATCTCAAATATCTAACGATGACATCGAAGGAAACATAACTTTTCGCATGCCCAAGGTGTGAGTGTGCATAAACCGTCGGCCCGCAAACATACATACGAACAAAACCTTCAATTTCAGGTTTAAACTCCTCCTTCCGCCTTGTAAGAGAATTGTAAACCTTTAACGCCATTTTCAGCCTTAAATTTATTTTGATTTCACCTCTTTAATCCCATCAACTCCTTGGCGCTTTCAATTGATGCTTGCGTCACCTCCTCACCGCTCATAAGTTTCGCAATCTCTCTTATCCTTTCCTCAATCCCAAGTTCTCTTATCCTTGTAACCGCCCTCCCATCTTGAATAACTTTTTCAGCTACAAAATGAGTATCAGCTAAGCTCGCTATCTGCGGAAGATGTGTTATCACAATTATTTGATGATACTTAGAAAGGTTCTTTAAACTTTGCCCCACTTTCTGCGCAATCCTCCCGCTTATCCCAGTATCAATTTCGTCAAATACAAGCAATGGCAAACGCTCCGACTTTGCAAGCACACTCTTTAAAGCAAGCATTATCCTTGAAACTTCACCACCGGATGCAACCTTTACAAGTGGCTTCGTATCCTCTCCAATGTTTGTTGAGATATAAAACTCAACAAAATCAATACCACGATTTGTCACCTCGTAACTTTCATTCCCAAGTCTAACATAACATCTCCCCTCCTTCTTTGGACGATTTTCAATCTTAACCTCAAACTGCGCGTTCTCAATGCCAAGTTCAGCCAAAGCCCCAACGATCGCAGCGCTTACAGCTTCAGCAACATCACGCCTCTTTGACGATAACCTTTCCCCAATTTCAGAACAAATTTTGATCTGCTCTTCTATTTTTTTCTCTATCTTTTTGATTTCTTCTTCAAAGTTCTCCGCAAGTTCCAACTCACGCTTTATCTTATCTCTATACTCAATCACACTTTCAATTGTTCCACCATACTTCTTTTTCAATCTGCCCAACGCGTGCAACCGCTCCCGTATGAATTCGAGTCGCTCAGGGTTGAATTCAATCTTTGAATTGTAACTTTGTATAAAGTTTGTTATCTCATCAACTATTGCCTGCGCTGACCTCGCCTC